>DAOVLV010000088.1 GCA_030631085.1 Planctomycetales bacterium
ACCACGACTGGGAAGAATTTGCCGGGCAGGTCGCCGACATTCCGGGCCGCAGGGCTGTCCGCTGCGGCTGCTATGAGCCGTACCTTATCTATTGCCAGATGCGCGGTATGGAGCAGGCGATGATGGACCTGCTCGTCGAGCCGGAAATCGCAGAAGCAATCTTCACGCACCTGTTCGACTTCCACTATGGTCTCAACGAGCGGATGTGGGACATCGCCGACGGGCGGGTTGACCTGACATACGTGGCAGAGGACCTCGGCAGTCAGACCGGGCTGCTGATGGGACTGGAGCAAATTCGCAAATTCATTCTCCCGAACCAGAAGAAAATGGCCGACCTCGCCAGAAGCCACGGAATCCACGTCTTCTACCATACAGACGGAGCCGCCCGGGAAGTAATCCCGGATTTGATTGAAGTAACCGGTATCGAAGTGCTCAACCCCATCCAGTGGCGCTGCCCGGGCATGGAGCGTGAAGGTCTGGTGCGGGACTTCGGCGACAAAATCGCCTTCCACGGCGCGGTCGATAACCAGCAGACGCTCGCGTTCGGATCAGCCGACGACGTTCGCCGGGAGGTGCTGGACAATATCCGCATCTTCTCCTCGGCCCGATGGTTCTGCGCCCCCTGCCACAACCTCCAGCCAGTTTCGCCGACCGAAAATATCACAACGATGTACGAAACAATTTGGGAAAATGGAAAACTCTGATCGTGTCTCACTTGATCTGCGCCTCGATACGCTTGGCTGCCGACATTTTTCCTTCATCTATCAGCAATTGAATCAGCCTCTTGCCGAGAAGGTAATGCGCTGTCTGTTGGCGGAAAGTTGAATGTACATTTTTCGCCTTTTTTGCCTTGGCGAAAAGCCGGCTATACATTTTTATCGCCAGGTTCCTTCTTTTTCTCTCGATGAACATTGCCTCTGCCCGTCCTGATGCCTCCAGAACGATCTCGGTGAGATTCGAGCACCGCGAAGCCGCCCGCTCGTATGTCTGCAACGCTTTTTTATTCTTGCCCTGCTTCTGGTAATCCTCGCCGAGCGCGATAAGAATCCATCCCTGCAAATCCGGACGCTTCGAGTAAATGCCGACTGCGTTTTTATACGCTTTTTTCCGTCGTTCAGGGGCATTGATGGTCGGGACAATACGCATAATCAGACGACAACTGTAATCCGGATACTGTTTGGCGGTGCGAACAACGAGGACATCAAAAAAACGATAGAGATGATCAATCTCCAGGCGATCCGCTTTGGCCAGTTCGATGATGAGTTCCCAAACCGGACCATGGGCCAGGTTGCGATCAATGGCTGTGTCGATAAGGTCTTTGGCGAGCGACATGTCGATTTTTCTTTGGGCCTTTATCCAGCCGGTTCGGGCCTGGCGATTATTTTTGGCGAGTTCCTGATTGTACCGTTGGGCCAGATTTTTCAACACGGACAAGTCGCCCTGAGCGGTTTCACCCATGGCTTTTTCGACGATTTTCGCCAGTTCGGTCGCGGTATCGGCCTGTTCGCGCCGTCGCAAGGGAAGATGCGTAGCCGCACAAAGAAGGGCAAGTTCGCAATCGAGGATTTCCTTTCCGCCGGCAGGTTCCCGTAAAACACCGATGTAATAAAGTTGCGATTCATGCCGACCCGTCCGGCTGTCCCATTCGGCCTCGGAACCTCCGCGAGTAAGTTTCAGACAGGCGACCCATGCGTGCGTCTCGCCGCTTCCGCCCCGCCCAAGCACAATTGTCGCCGGGATACCCAACGCCCTGCAAACCTCACCGGCATAGTAGGCCTGTTCAAGACAGCCCCCGCCGGCTTTACGAAGATTGGGCAGGGTATATGCGACTTTGGCGATTTTCTTCGGGATGCCCTTGCGGTAATGGTCATAATCGTACTTCAAATCAAAGTAACTCCTGGCGGGCTTTCTCGATTTGCGGTACTTCGCAACCGCCCATTTACGCTCCTTGGTATCGAGGCGGCTGGTGGCGAGGTAACGCGAAACCTCGTACGGCATTTTCTTCAGGTCATAGCGGAGGAATTTGGCTTTGGGGTCTGTGTACCATCGGAAGGAATCCAGCATTGAGGACGCTTCGGGCTGATCGCGATAGTGCTTCATCGGAATCGAGGTGGCGAAGGCGACGGCAAGGTCCGGATACTCGATGACCCGTTTTTCCTCGGCTTTGACCAGTTCGTGGAGTTTTTTCAGCGCATCTTCGGACAGTCTGATTTCCTCGACTGCCCGGAACAATCGGCGTGAAACCGCTCGATGCTCTATCAGCCACTTTGCGAATTTACCGTCGCCGGCGATTTCGTAAGTCAGCGGCAGATGTTTGCACGCCCGCAGCACGAATATCATGTCGTTGAGGGCTTTGAGTTTGTCGGCGTGCCCGCAGGTCAGACGGGCAAGTATCGCTTTTTCCATAGACTTGGCCAATTCGAGGTACTTCTCGCCGGTTCCCAGAGATTCAGGCTGGGCTTCGACCACCTGCTTCAACTGCTCCAATGCGATTTCGCCGAGCCAGGAGTCGTCGATTTTCTTATCGACCGGTTTGGCGGGGCGTGAGGTAGCAGGCCTGGTGGTCTGCCCCCCCGCCAGGCCGATGAGAACCGCAACCGAAAATACACATAACAATCCGCACCGCATAGACATTTATGTTGCCCCTTCAAAATGGTTGTCTTTGTCGATTCTTTTTTACCATTCCCCGCCGTAAGATTCAAGCAGTGGCAACGGCTTAGAGCGGTAGGCTGGGCCGAGCGGAGCGAGGCCCACCTTTCTGCTCTTATTCACGGGCGGGACACCCGTGCCACGACGCGGAGGAAATACGCCTTGCGAACAGGCCGCTTCGTTGCGGTGTTTTTCCCTTTTTTCTTGACAGAATCCCGAAGTGTGATATAATAGTTGTCGCTCCAGCCCGCTTAGGGAGCGGCGGAGCCTGTTTTCAAGTGAGGGTCAGTAGCGAGTCTCGCTCGCCCGCATCTGCCAAGGCCTCACCGGCCAAGTTCCCGTGGGAAATTTGTATTGTTATGTAAGCCCGACTGTGGATGTCGGGCGCGGGTACCGGAAGGAACACCTTCAGAAAGGAGCAGAAAATGAGGGTAAACGAATTTGTAAGAATGGCGGTTTTGTCTGTATGCTGTGGAGTTTTCCTGCTGTTGGGTGCGAGTGCGACGGTCCAGGCGGACGAAGTGCAGCCGGGAATCGACCTGTACATGACGGTTGAAGGGCCGGGAAGCTATTACGATTTCCTCGGCGACCCGATTCCCTCTGAATTCTTCGGCCCCGGATCGGATCCCTTCGATGGGGTTATCTGTTTAACGGGCGTCCCGATTGATCCGTCGTACTATGACCACACCGATACGATCGTAAATCGCCTGAACCCCAGCTTTTTCAGCGGCGACCCGCTGACGGCCGAGATCGATACCGAGATGATTGCGTTGGACCTCGTGTCAACCATGCCGATTACGGTTACATTCAACGGGGGCAACGATCCGACCGACTACGATGTCTCTATCAGCCTGCTGCCGTCTCCGCCGTCGTACGGAAAGATGCAACTCCAGCGCGACAACATGTACGATGACGGCGGGACCATACTCTCCCTCCCCGACGGCGACTTCGCGGTTGATAGTTTCTTCGATATATCCTTTGAAATAGAATTCATGCCCGAAGGCGGCGGCGGCGGTGGCGCGCAGTTGGACAGGTCGGATATCATCAGACTGGCGATGCCTGTGCCGTGGAGCCACACCCCACCGGACGGTACCTGGATAGTCGGCGAGACCAGCAACTTCTTCCCCGGTGCTACGCCCGACCATCCCGAAATCCCGCCGGTATCGCTGCAATTTGACGGCTGGGAGTTGCACCTGGAGTTGCTGTTGGTGCCGGAACCGGCGACGTTGTCTTTGATGGTTCTTGGCGGGCTGGCGCTGCTCCGACGACGGAGAAAATAAAGTCAGGGATACGAGATAATACGCGGTATCAATAATATAACAGGGCCGAACTTACGAGCCGATGCTGAAAGTCGGCTTGTAAGTTCGGCCCTGTTGTAATACCGTCGCCAACAGGGCAGGCGCCCGTGCCACGACGCGGAGGAAATACGCCTTGCGAACAGGCCGCTTCGTTGCGGTGTTTTTTCCTTTTTTCTTGACAGAATCCCGAAGTGTGATATAGTAGTTATCGCTCCAGCCCGCTTAGGGAGCGGCGGAGCCAATTAACTGTGAGGGGCAGTGGCGAGTCCCGCTCGCCCGCACCTGCCTTAGGCCGCCCGGCCAAGTTCCCACCAATGTAATGAATGTTCGCAGTAGGCTTGGACGCAGTCCCGGCAATTTGACTGCGAATACGCCCCGCAACATGCGCAGGGCGAAGAAGAGCCGAAACTCTAATTTGGAAGGGGAACATCATCATGAGAATAACAACAATTACAGTGGTGGTAATGGCGTCCGTGGTACTGGTCTTCTCAGCGGCGGCACGGGCGGACAACACAATCCTCCACGAGTTCGCCAGCGGAAACGACGACGGCCGCAGGCCCATAGGCTACGTGACGATGAGCGGCTCGACGATCTACGGAATGACCCACTACGGAGGGGACAGCAATTACGGCGTGGTTTTCGAGATCAACAGGGACGGGAGCGGTTATTCCAACCTGCACGAGTTCGCCGGAGGAAACAGCGACGGCCGTTATCCCTACGGTTCGCTGACGCTGGGCGGCTCGGCGCTCTACGGAATGACATGCCTGGGCGGGAAGAGCGACTTCGGCGTGGTCTTCAAGATGAGCACGGACGGCAGCGGGTATTCTATCCTTCACAAATTTTTGGGTGGAGGCGACGACGGGAATCCTTTCGGCTCGCTGACACTTAACGCCTCGACACTTTACGGAATGACCTACTACGGAGGGGACAGCGACTACGGCGTGGTCTTCAAGATAAACACGGACGGCAGCGGGTATTCCCACCTCCACGAGTTCGCCGGCGGAGGTGGTGACGGAAGCCATCCGCTCGGTTCGCTGAAGCTGGACGGTTCGACACTCTATGGTACGACTCGTTATGGCGGGGACTATGACCACGGCGTGGTCTTCAGGATGAACACGGATGGCAGCAGTTTTGAACTCATCCACGAGTTCGCCGGGGGAAGCAACGATGGGAAGCAGCCCCGCGACTCGCTGGTGGTAAGCGGCTCGACACTCTACGGTATGACTACCTATGGCGGGGACAGAGACTGCGGTGTGGTCTTCAAGATGAACACGGACGGCAGCGATTATTCCCTCATCCACGAGTTCACCGGTGGAGGCAACGACGGTAGTTACCCCTTCGGCTCGCTGACGCTGATAGGCTCGACACTCTACGGAACGACCTCCTATGGGGGGGACAGCGACTGCGGCGTTGTTTTCAGGATGAACATAAACGGAACCGGTTTTGAACTGATCCACGAGTTCGCCGGGGGAAGCGATGATGGCGAATTCCCGTGGTTCGAGCAACTGGCCCTTGGTGACGATGGCCGACTCTATGGCATGACGAAGGAAGGGGGAGACAGCGACTACGGTGTGATCTACTCCGTCGTGCCCGAACCCGCCTCCGCAGTATTACTGTTGTCAGGTAGCGTGCTGACGATGCTCCGACGACGCCGAAGGCACTGAGCGAAGCCGAAGGGGAGAAAATAGAGAAAAGAACCTACACCTTCGCGGCGCGGAGGATAAACAGGTCGTCGCGGTCGATAAGTTCGGTGAGTTTCAGGTCGGCCTGGGTTAGAAGGTCGTCCCATTCCCCGCCGGCTGGGAGAATGTCGCTCCCTACCGCCCCACCGACGTTGCTGTGAAAGGCGTTTATCGCCCCGCTACCGGCAAGGTGCATCACGACCAACGACCCGCCGGGCTTCAGGGTAGCGGAGATATTCGCCAACGCAGTCGCCTGGTCGCGGAAATGCGGAAAACAATGGAAGCACAATACCACATCAAACTCCCCCACCGGCCTGTCGGCACAAATATCCAACAGGTGAAAATCGGCATCAATTTCCTTGGCCCGCGCCGCCGCGAGCATAACCTCGGAAAAATCCACCGCCACTACCCGCCCCATCGCAACGGCCTCGCAAAGCCACCCCGTAATCTGTCCCGTCCCGCATCCGACTTCAAGAAGGTCCATCCCGGCGTGCAGACCCATAACGTCGCGTAATTCCCCAAGCCGACGGATGTTCGAATCAATGGTCGAGACGTCGTCGTCCCACGAGCCGGCGTGGCGGTTGAAGAAGGCGACCCGTGGGTCGGCAGAAGTTGATTCAGAAATTTTTTCGTTCATACGATTTTTTTCTTTCTTAATACCGGCGGCTGCGGTATTAACTTTCCTGTGATAGTTAATACCGCCCGGGCTTGATCGTGTCAATGCTCAACACGAACGGCGGACAAGTCAATGCTCAAAAGCAGAGAAAAGGAGATTGCTCATGCTCGCAAAAGTTACAAAAAGTTTCGTTATTGGAACAGTTGCACTGCTGCTCGTCGCAGCGACGGTACAGGCCGAGACTCACTGGCACTTACAGATGGTGGATATCGACGGAACGCCCAATTATTACAAGGTCAATGCCGATGCGCCGAACACCGACAATCTCGTCGTGGTGGAGGGTATTTGCCTGAACAATCCCGAGGACATGCTGAACCCAGCCAGTATGTGGCAGATATTCGTGCAGGGCGAGGGCGACGACCACGCAGGCACAGCCGCATGGGCCGGGAAGTTCTATCAGATCGACGTTTGGGACGCCGAACTTGCCCGGCTTAACGCCAGCGGCTTCCGCGAGGGCGACCGTGTCTGCATCACCGGCTACGCCGGGGCCGTCGGCGGCAAGACCAACATACACGAACGCCACTCCATCGCCGAGGAACTGAACTTCACCGTCGAACTGATCGAAGCCGGTGTGGGCCTTCCGGAACCGGAGGTCGTTACTATTGCGGAAATGAACACCTTCAACTTCACCCGCTGTTGCGGCGGGGAGCACTACCAGTGCCGGCGAATCCGTATCAACGACGTACACATCGTCTCCGGCACATGGGGCAGCAATGAGGACATTATCATCGCCGACGATGACGGAAACGAACTGCTCATGGCGCTTCGCAATGTTACGTTCGGCCCCCGGCCTGCCGGCAAATTCGACGTAATCGGTCTGGGTAATCAGGAGCCGGAGTTCGCCGGTGGTGGTCCTGTCCCCGGCAGCGGTC
>DAOVLV010000192.1 GCA_030631085.1 Planctomycetales bacterium
ATGACATCGACGGGGTTCTTTATATTCGCCGCAGCCGGAAGCGCCTCGGCAAGTTTATCCGTCGTAGCCTGCTCAAATCGCGGAATCTCAAGCCCAAGATTTACGGCGGAGTCCGTCGCCATCACGCCCGGACCGCCGGCGTTGGTAACGATGGCCAGACGGTTGCCTTTCGGCATCGGTTGGTTCGTCAGCATAATAGCGGTATCGAACAATTCCTCGATAGTGTTTGTGCGGATAATGCCGGCTTCGGCGAAGACGGCTTCGCATATGGCGTCTTCACCTGCGAGCGAACCGGTGTGGCTGCTGGCAGCGTCTGCGCCCTGGGGCGTCCTGCCGGATTTTATCGCGAGGATCGGCTTGGGGTTCTCGCCGCGAGTTACACGCCGGGCTGTCTCTATCAGGGCACGCCCGTCGCGGAGTTCCTCAAGGTACAGCAGTACTACGTCGGTCTGGGCGTCCTGGTGGAGGTAATCCAGCAGTCCCATTTCCGTAACGCCGGCCTTGTTTCCGAAACTGACGAACTTGGAGAATCCGATGTTCCTGTTGCGTGCGTAATCGAGAACGGCAGTGCAAAGCGCGCCGGACTGGCTGAGGAACGCAATACGCCCCTGGGCCGGCATTTTGCGGGCGAAGGAGGCATTGAGCATTATCTTCGGGTCGGTATTAATCACGCCCAGACAGTTGGGTCCGACGAGCGAAATGTCGTACTCGGCGCAGATGTCCTTTATTTCCTGCTCGCGTTTTTCGCCTTCGGGACCGACCTCGCGGAAACCGGCCGAGATGATTATCACGCCCTTGACGCCCTTCTCGCCGCACTGGCGAAGCGCCCTTGCGACGACATTGGACGGGAAAACTATCACCGCAAGATCAATATCGTCGTCGATGTCTGTCAGGTAACGGTAGGCGGAAACGGAACTGATACTTCGCTTGCCCGGCGCGACGGGATACAGCACACCCTTATAACCGCTGGCGAGGATGTTGTAGAAAATGTCATAGGGAACGGTTCCCGGCGTTGGCGTTACGCCCATGACGGCTACGCTTACAGGGTTGAAAATACGGTCGCGTGGATACCCGCCGGGAATCGTCTCTACGGAATACTTCGTCGTGTTCGGCATCGAATCTCTGTCCTTTTTGTTCTCTCTGGAAGTTGGACGACTTCTCGCCGGCGCTACTCTCGACTGCCTTTGTACTTTTCCCAGTACTCCGGCATAAGTTCCTCGACTTTGGTTTCGAGTTCCTCATCGCCGATGGCGGTTATCCTGCCTTCACGTTCGTACTGGTCCATAACCCAGCGTGCGAGGCGATGGATCTTGATCTTATTCAGTCGATCTTCGCCCGTCAGGCCGAAGAATTCATTGACCCAGATGGCTACGCCGTCAGCGCCGCTGTTATGGGTTATGATAACCCGTGGCGGCCTGCCGAGCAGTTTGGTCGTATTAAAGATGTTGTATATACGCTCATCCTGTCGCAAACCACCGGCGTGGATACCGGCGCGGGTCGTGTTAAAATGCTTTCCCACGAAGGGGTAGTTAGCCGGAATCGGCAGCCCTATCGACCGCATGTAATCGGCCAACTCTGTAATGGCGGTGGTGTCGATTCCGCACAGGTCGCCCTTCAGTGCGATGTATTCGAAGATCGCCGCCTCCAAAGGCGGGTTTCCGGTCCGCTCGCCGAACCCGAAGAGTGTGGTGTTGACGGCGTCGCAGCCGTACAGCCAGGCCGTGCCGCCGTTGGTGTGCACCTTGTGGAAATCGTTGTGTCCGTGCCATTCCAGTCGGTCGCCGGGCACGCCGCATTCGACGTTGAGTTTGTAGATAAGTTTGGGGATGCTGCGGGGCAACTCGGCGCCCGGGTAACTGATGCCGAAACCCATCGTGTCGCACAGACGGATCTTGACCTTCAACTCGTCGGGAACCTGCTCGCTCATCTCCATCAGCCTCTCGACAAACGGAAGGACAAACCCGTCAATATCGGCGCGGGTGATGTCTTCGAGGTGGCATCTGGGCCTGATGCCCGCTGCAAGAGCGGCATCGACCACGTCGCAGTACCTCTCCATGGCCATTTTACGGTCGATTTTGAGTTTGCTGAAGATGTGGTAATCCGAGCAACTGGTCAATATACCGGTTTCTTTCAGTTCGGCTTCCTTGACCAGCCGGAAGTCGCCCTTGATCGCCCTGATCCATCCGGTGCATTCAGGGCTGGAATGTCCCATCGCCCGGCAGCGGTCGAGTGTCTCACGATCATTCCTGGTGTACAGGAAGAACTCGGTCTGCCGGATCACGCGGTTGGGTCCACTCAACCTTGCCATCAGGTCGTAGATACGGACCATCTGGTCGGTCGTGTAGGGCGGGCGGGCCTGCTGACCGTCGCGGAAGGTGGTGTCAGTAATATGAATGTCCCGCGCCTTGACATCGGACGGATCGAACCGGATCGGTTCGCCGTCGATGTACTCCACGATGGGCGAATCGAAGCGAATCAGTGGCGGAAGATCATAATCGAACGCCTCGGTTATGAGGTTCGGCTCGTCCACCTCAACAAGAGGATGCAATTTCTTTTTCTCTGACATTAGTCTGCACTTCCAAATTTCCGTATCTAACTAGACATCTACACCCTGTTCTTTACAAACCATGGTGATGAACTCGATTGCGCCGCCGATGGTCTCGACCGACAGGGCGGCATCCTCGTCCATCTCGATACCGAACTCCTCTTCAAACATTGCCATCAGTTCGATGGATTGCACGCTCTCTGCACCCAGATCGGACATGAAATCGTGCTCGATCTTAATATCTTCCGGGTTCAGTTTCAAAACCCGCGCGGTTACTTCCTTGACACGTTGTTCAACTGTGGGCATGTGTTTCCCTTTCTGTTCTTACGATCTCGACATACGGCGGCGTCCTCGACGAATGGCCTCGTCCCGACCGGGAGCGGTCATCTCGAAAATTTTCTCCCACATGTTTTTTTCCACTTCGGTCCATTCGCACTTACGCCGACCCATGGCTATTGCCGCTGTCTCGTAAAGTTTCTTTCTGCCGAAGCCCTTTGTAACCACGCCATCGAGGAACCACGCGAACGACGGGATAAACTTCGGCAGCGGCTTGCCGGTTGGCATTATCAACGCCATCGCACCGACGTAAGAACCCGTGTTCAGCAGCGTGCCGATGGCGGTCTTGGTGTGGTCGCCGATGAGCGAGCCGACCTTGGTCGAGCCAGTGTCAATCGGCCTGCGCCCGTCCAGCATTACCGACACGTCGGAATAATCGTTTTTCAGGTCGCTGTTGGTCGTCAACGCGCCGAGATTCACCCACTCGCCGACGTACGCATGGCCAAGAAAGCCGTCGTGGTACTTATTCGAGTAGCCCTGAATAATGGACTCTTCGACCTCGCCGCCGATGCGGCAGACCGGGCCGATGGAATTACCCTCGCGGCACTTCGCGCCCAGGAGGATCGACTTCCTGCCGACGTAGCAAGGCCCCTCGATCCGCGTGAACGGATGGACTTCGACGTCCTCATCGAGATAGACAGGCCCGTTCTCGGCGTCGATAACGACCATCGGGTGAATGACGGCTCCGGAGCCGATGAATACGTCCTTGTCGCTTCCACGGATTGCGTTAGGCTGCTCGACCTTGCCCTCAATACCGCTCCTGCCGGCGACTTTGAAGTCTTCAGTCAACTGCTCCGGATTCGCCAGCACCAGGTCCCACGTATAATTCCACGTCGCCAACTCCGGCGTAACTGTCGGCAGCGCCGCTTTGGCAGAAGCCAGCAGTTCTTCAATTCCGCCGGTTTTCAGTTTGGCAAGGTCAGCCGCGGCGATTCGCGCATAAAGCACTTCGCCGTCATCGGTAACGCCGACCTCGCTTGAGCCAGTCGGGGTAACGCCAAAACCGGCTGCCTTTACCCGTCCATTGACGATAAGTAAATCGTCGCCGGCGAGTATGGCTGGGTCGTTGACCTTCATCTGCGTTTTGGCGCGATAAGAATCGGCCATGTACGCTTCGACGAAGCAGGCTACGTCGGTTGCGCCGATCTTTGCGATTAGTTTTTCAGCCAGTGTGGTCATCCCGCATCGCAGTTCCCATATTGGTCTGCTCAGCGACAGCGGGTGAAAATTTGCCCTCTTTTCCGACGGGCCGTCGTACAGAATCATTCGCATAACAATTTCTCCATTGTTCGTAGGCCGGGACGAAGGCCCACCTTTTCTACCAAAAAAGCAGGTGGGCCTCCGGCCCAGCCTACCGTCTATTTCAGTGAACGCGCCACTTTCTCAAATTCTTTCGTCTCTTCACGTACCTGTTTGACAAAACTGTTGTCTTCAATATCGCCCACCACCGCTTTGGCTTCTTCGGGCGTGGCGAACGTAATTTGTCGGAAGTGATTTTCGTAGTCTTTTTCCCTGCTGGTGCGGGTCGCCTCGCAGATGTATTGCTGAATCTCGACGGCTTCATCCAGCGCGCCTGCCCATAGTTCGCTCGTCAATTCTTCCGCGTCCAGCAACTCCAGCAGCGTTGCGAAGGCGTGTCGCTGCTTATCGAGGGGATATTTTTCCCACAGTTCATCGTATCGCTCATGGATACCGTGCCAGTCGGCGATTTTACCGGATTTTATTTCGGCCCGGAGGGCGTCGAAATCATCGCCCGTCATAAGTTGCCCGCCGAGGTTGATCCATCTCCGGCAGCGCGGGCCTGCCAGTTCGGCGCACATGGATTCCAGCGTCGCACCATCGCGTTGCATGTAGGCCATCAGGTTTTTGATCGCATAATAATGAAGCATCTGGCGGTAGGCCCGATAGCCATCGGCGACCTTCAGGACAACGGTCTTCCGACGGGAGTTTTCGACGTTCGGAGCAAGGATTTCCAGTTTATCCACAATCCCAGCCGGTCCTGCCAGAAGTCCGCGCCCGATTTTCGCCAGTTCTTCCGGACTTTTCCCGTCCGGTGAGTCGCCCTTTGCC
>DAOVLV010000015.1 GCA_030631085.1 Planctomycetales bacterium
ATTGCCTCCCGTTCACCCGCACCGCCACCTCAAAGCACTTGGAATGGTCGGGACCCTTCTCGTCCACCAGGTCGTACCGGGGCGTGGTGTTGGCGTCTTGTTGTATATGCTGCTGCAAAAGGGATTTGTAATTGCTCTGATGCTCCGACGACGTCGCCTGGTCGATTTGGTCGCCCATCGCACCAATGATGAATTTCTGCGCCGCTTCCAGACCACCGTCGAGGTAAATAGCCCCGATGACCGACTCGAACACTGCCGCCGATATGCTGGTGGGAATACGCCGGGCCGAACCTATCCCCTTACCGAGATGCAACATCTCGTCGATACCAATCTCGTTGGCGACTATGGCGCAGGTCTGACGGGAAACGACCGAAGACTTAATCTTCGTCATCTGCCCTTCCGCCAGGTCCGGGTTGCGGACGAACGCCTCCTGGCAAATTACCAATCCCAGCACGGCATCGCCGAGAAACTCAAGCCGCTCATTACTGGCAGAACGATTCGCCGCTGCCGAAGCGTGAGTCAGGGACTGACGGAGTAATTCAACATCGTTGAAACGGTACGAAATTAGTTCCTGGCACTTGTCCAGTACGGCGTCTTCCACGATTAACCTCACAGATATGCCAAGCAGATGACGAAAAACACCGCTTCGGCAGCGCCTTTCGTCAACGGCTCGACCTGTTCTCAATATCGGCATTATAGGACGCGATGATGAATTATGCAAGAATCACAGAAAAAGCATTAGCAGGGATACAGGAGATGCAGGGGATATATTATTTTTGTTTTTTTATTTCTCCCTTCTTTTATCTCCTGCATCCCCTGTATCCCTGCTAATGTTTTAGCGACGGTTGATACCATCGTCGTCGGGGGATAAGATATACGGCATAATGAGCGCGATATCCGAAATTGATTTGTCTGCCCTGAAAGTCGTCAAATATCCCGACCCCCGGCTTCGGGAGGTGTGTACTGCTGTGGAGGAGTTTGACGATTCCCTGCGCGGGTTTGTCGAGCGGATGTTCGAGATAATGTACGCATCCAACGGCGTCGGTCTGGCGGCTCCGCAGGTTGGGCAGACGATCCGCCTGTTCATCGCCAACCCGACCGCCGAACCCGGCGGCGAGTATGAGGGCGTTTATATCAATCCTGAAATTATCGAGCGGTCAGGCTCGGACGTCGGGGACGAGGGCTGCCTGTCCTTTCCGGGAATGTCGTGCAAGATAAAGCGTGCCGAAGCCGTTACCATCCGCGCAGCCAACCTCAACGGCGAAACCTTCACCCAAACCGCCGAAGGCCTCCAAGCCCGCATCTTCCAGCACGAATCGGATCATCTCGACGGCATATTACTGTCGGACCGCATGTCAACCGTCGCAAAAATCACCAACCGACGACTACTGAAAGACCTCGAAGAAGATTACGCCGAGACCAAGCGGTGAACCCGGACAGAAAAAGGGAAATTCGGCATGTTCTTTCTTGCGATGGATCATGAAACCCAAGCCGCATTGCTGGGCTTGGCAATTGCTCTGGTTTGCGTAATTGCGGCGTTGCTCCTGATGTACTGTTTTAAGGGTCGTTTTAAGAGTACGAAACAGGTTCTGCAAGAATGGGCCGACGAACACATGTTGGAAATACTCGATACGGAATCGCGTTGGTTTCGCCGCGGGCCTTTCACGTTTTGGTTTGCCAAGAGAAGCACGATTGGCCAGTCCGTTTTTCGCATCACTGTGCGGGATAAAGTGAACGGACGCACGCGCACGGGATATGTGCGAATCGGCGGCTTTACTGGTTTGGGAAATTATGTAAAAGTCGCGTGGGACGAATACATTGACGACGATGAATAGTCGTGGCGGGCCAACTGGCCCGCCCTACTATCTGTGCAGAGGCAGGTGATCATTGCCTATCTATGACATAATATCCAGTCCGATGTCGGCAGTTGTTTTATTCTCCTGGCTTGCCGGTCTCGCTATGTTCGTCGGCGCTGCATCGGCCAGGTTGGAACGATTCGGCGAAAGCGAATTGAAGTCCGAGATAGTGCACGGGATTGTCGCCTTCGGCGGTGGAGTTCTTGTAGCAGCCGTGGCGTTCGTGCTTGCTCCTGCCGGACTGAAATCCCTGAACCTGTGTACGGCAAGCGTGCTTTTTTGCGCGGGTGCATTCGCGTTCATGCTTCTCGACAAGAGCATCAGCCGTCGGGGAGGTTCCAAGGCACAGTTCATGGCGATGCTCATGGACTTCCTTCCCGAAGCAATCGCGCTCGGCGCTGTTTTCGCCCATCAGCACAGCCTCGGAATACTCCTTGCCCTGTTTATCGGTGCACAGAATCTTCCGGAGGGCTTCAACGCCTACAGGGAACTGCGCAGCGGAGGGGCGCGTCCAGCCCTGATACTCCGAACCCTGTTGTTTTTGAGCGTGCTGGGGCCTGTCGCCGCGTTGTCCGGCTATGTCTTTTTGCAGTCCCATCCGCAGATCGTGGGCGGGTTGATGCTCTTTGCAGCCGGGGGAATCCTTTACCTGGTCTTCCAGGACATCGCGCCGCAGTCCCGGATGCGTCGGCACTGGACCCCTCCACTGGGAGCGACGTTCGGATTCCTCGTCGGAATGATAGGCGAGAAACTGCTTGGATAGCAGGTAACAGGGATTTACCACTTATACCGCACACGAAAAGTGCCTGTTGCGCAACAGGCACTTTTCGTGCGCCGTATAATTTCCTGAATTATAAAATGCGAGTGAAATATAGGAGTAACTGCTGCGTTTATAACATACAGATTCGAGCACCGGAACCGAAAGGGGTGAAGGGCCATGAAAAAGATAACATTCATCGCATTGCTTTTCCTTATTGGGACGGTCATTAGCGGCTGTACCGCCAAAAGACTTATCAAACGTGGCGACGCAAGCATGTTGGCAAATCGGCCCGCCGATGCCGAAAGGTACTACCGCGAGGCACTGGAGCACGATTCAGACCTTGCCGAAAAACCCGCCTTCGTCGAAAAGTTCAAGCGGGCAAGAAGCCTGGCTGCCTACGAAAAAGGTACGTCTCTGGCAAATCAAGGTCTGTGGGAACAGGCGATCATCAAGTTCTCCGAAACTCTCGAAATCGACCCGGAATCCGCTCATGCAAAACGAGCGATAATCCAGGCTCAGGCAAGGCGCGACGAAACTGAAAGGCTTTATTCCGATGCCGCACATCTGGCGAAACAGCGCCGATGGGACGACGCGATTCGCCAGGCCGAAGCCGCACTGAAAATATCTCCTTTCCATCGTCCAGCGAGCGACGTGCTTGCCGTGGCGAAGAACTCGGCTGCGGCTGAACACTGCGAAGCGGGAAATCGACTCCTGGCAGGGAATAACCTCGCCGAAGCCGAAATGGAATTCCGGCGATCACTCAGGTACATTCCGACCCTGGTCCCGGCCAGGGAGGGATTGGCCCGTGCAGACTGCATCAGGGGCATGGCAGACCAAGAAAAGGGACTGTGGGGAAGCGCCCTGCTCTGGTACACCGATGCGAACAATCACATTTCAAAGAGGGAATACATCGACAAAATAGAGGCTGCCAGAAACCGGGTATTCTCTCGAATTTCCTTTGGAATCGGCGTCAACGTTACAGATGCAAGGGTTAGGAGAACTGTAGAATCGTCGGCATTGCGATCTCGTGTGTTCGCGAACATCTCGGCGAGAAAACCGCCGTTCCTGCGGATCGAATCGGCGAAAAACATCGCCAATCCGCCATCCTATACCGTTTCTGTCAGCCTGGAGGACTTGAGTGTCCGTGGCGGTCAGGGTCTGGTCCGAAGCGAAAACCGGACGCATTACTATACAGCCTACCGCAAAATTCCCAATCCGGAGATTCCGAGGCTTCGCATTCTGCTGCGAATCGCACGTCGGGACCTGGCGCGCCTCAGGCGGGATTTCAACCGCAAAGGCCACGCAACCGGCAAATCTACACGTTCGACTCGTCGAGGAAAAAGGCGGGCGCCGACCCGACGCCCGCAAGACCACCGTCACGGAAAAGCCACAAGGATAACCAAGCGGCACATTGAACGAAAACGGGCACAAGTGCGGCATCTTCGGCACCGACTGGCCGTGGCGCCTTATACGATTACTGAGAGTTTTTCTGCAAACTGGCCGTACGTAATTAACTACTACGAGAAGTCCGGCGTAATACGGGCAAGTATTCGGATCACAAATGCCGACGGCGTTACGATCGATGCAATTACAGTCCGAAAGACCTTCAGACAGACCGACACAACGATCGATAACCCGAACCCCAGAATCGGACTAAGAGTGGATCCGTTAATTCTTTGTTCCAATGATGAGGCCCGGACTTCCTTGATTCGGGCCGCAGGTTCGGAAGTCGCGGTGAAAATCGTCGCCACCGTTCTCAAAGCCAAGGCATCCGAAATTCGCGCCAAAGCCCAAAACGCTTCACGCCGGGGTAATTCCATCGCCGCCACCGAGGCATACGTGGACCTCGTCCACCTTGTAAAACCATACAATGCCACCGAAGCGGCGAGACTGCTTGAAAGGCTCCGTCGGTAACTAATGATGAATTACGGAGAAACCACTCCAGTTAATTCCGCCCCGCCTGGAAACCCGTTTCAACAACACTTCTAATAAATTCGCTTATCTATTGGCTTTGTGGGTGCCGGCGAGTTGACATCGTTGTCGTAAGCGGTTAGATTCCCCTATATCTTGTGTGGCACAGGGCTTGAGGGTAGGATATATACGCTCAAGCGTACGGTGAGCAAGGTCCGATAATTATTCCCGTGCAGACCTGATGGGAACATCGAGGCAGGTGAGGTAATCATGCATAACAGAGGGTTGTCAGCGATTGTCATTCCGTGTTGCATCTTTGTCGTTTTGATTGGGTGCAACAGTAAGCACAAGCCGGTCCCATCCAAATCCGTCAGAGCGGTTCCTCCTTCCGGTATCGCCGAGACAGTGGCTGGTTACGCAGACCTGGTAGGCGGAAATGCCATGATGGTCAGGGGTTCCGGTGTGGTTATCGGACTTGGCGACAACGGTTCATCCGAGGTTCCAAGCCACCTGCGCAAATACCTGTTCAAGCAAATGAGCAAACATAAGGTCGGTTCTCGCGCAGCCGGTCTCGGACATGTTACTCCTGCACGGATACTGGCCGATAAGGATACCGCCGTAGTTGTCATCAGCGGATTTATTCCTCCTGCCGCTCCGGTCGGTACTCGGTTCGACGTTCGCGTCGAGGCCCTTCCGAGAACGCAGACGACCAGTCTGTCGGGCGGGATACTGATGACCACCGAGATGCACATGTCGTTGATTACCTCTGCCGGCAGCGCCGCCAAGAGCAAGGCGCTCGCTATGAGTCGCGGAGCGGTATTCGTTAATCCGTTTATCGACCGCACCAAAGAAGGCGCACAGCCCCGTCTGCGTGCGGGGCGCATTCTCAACGGCGGGGTGGTAACCGTCTCCCGTCCCGTGCGTCTGGAACTGCGTCGCGCGGACTACCGCATGTCACGCCTGATACAACGCCGGATTAATCAGCGATTCGGCGAAGGTCAGAAAGTGGCCACCGCCAAAACGCCCTCGATGATCGAATTGAAAATCCCTCGTAGATACCGTGATGATTACATCCATTTTCTCCGCCTGGTGATGCACATTTATGTTTCAGGTCAAAGCGGCTCCGAAGAAACATATGTCCGTCGCCTCGCGCGGGACATTCTGCTTCCAACAGCAAGATACGAAGACATCGCCCTGGTGTGGGAGGCTGCGGGGCGACAGGTCCTTCCTGTTATTCGTAAACTCTACGCCTCGTCCAATCCGGCAGTGGCGTTCTACGCCACCAAGGCCGGACTGAGACTCAACGACAGAATGGCCGCCGATGTTATGGTTCGTATCGCAAATCACGCCAACTCTCCGTTTCAGATACCGGCCGTGGAAGAACTTGGACTCGCCAGGCGATTCGCCCAGAGCCTGCAAACACTCAAGCATATGCTCTCAAGCCGAAACATACTGTTGAGGGTAGCGGCCTACGAAGCCTTGCTGAAACACGGTTCGCGTGATGTGATTCGTCGGTGGGACATATCGGGGCAGTTCACTGTGGATGAAGTGAAAAGCGACGGCGATTACATAATTTACACAACGGTAACGGGCAAACCCAGGATCGTCCTGTTCGGGTGCGGTATCCCTCTGAAACGTCCGCTGTTCTATTGTCCCGACGATGAACTCGTTACGATAGACGCCTCCGGCAACGACAAAAAAATCATGGTTTATCGCAAAATTCCCGGTACGCAACGGCAGAGCGACCCGTTCTACGTCGAGCCGAAAGTAACTGAATTCATCAGAACTCTTGGTTCACGGCCGGTCAAGGGGATGGACGGACGCATCGAGGGACTGGGATTGACTTACTCTCAAGTAGTAGGCGTGCTTCACGGGCTGTGTAAGCAGGAACACATATCCGCCAAATTCGTCCTTCAACGCAGCGACGCATTACGCAGAATATATAGTACGGTCCCCGCTGCCGGAAGGTCGGATATGCCGGAGAACTAATAACACCTACGGACGGACACCGATATTATCAGATCGAACGCCATGGAAGGATGTTACTTATGAAGCTGGAAGCCTTGACATTATTCGGGTTCAAGAGTTTTCCCAACAAGACCAGGTTTGAATTCAACGACGGCGTAACGTGCGTGGTCGGACCCAACGGATGCGGAAAAAGCAATCTCGTCGATGCGTTCAAGTGGGTTCTTGGCGAGCAATCGGCCAAGAGTCTCCGGGGCGACGGGATGATGGACGTTATTTTCAGCGGTACCGCCCAGCGACGCTCAAGTGGATACGCCGAAGTAACACTCATCTTCACGTGCGCTTCCGATTCGCCCGCCACAGCCCAGACACAAAACGGCACATATGTCCCCATCGGCAATGACGCCGAAAAGACCGACGAACACACAATCACCGTCGCACGAAAACTCTACCGTAGCGGCGAAAGCGAATACCTCCTGAATAAAAAGGTCGTCCGACTAAAGGACATCCGTGAAATGTTCATGGACACCGGCGTCGGAGGATACAGCCTCATTGAGCAGGGAAAGGTCGGAGCGTTTCTCCAGGCATCGTCGGCGGACCGCAGGATGGTTTTCGACGAGGCAGCGGGAATCAGTCGATACAAGGCCCGAAAGGCAGAAGCCATTCGCCGCCTCGAACGGGTCGAGCAAAACCTCCTTCGACTGACGGATATTCTTTCGGAAGTTCAAAAACGCCTTCGATCCATCAAGTATCAGGCAGGTAAAGCCCGTAATTACCAGAAATACAGCGAGCGACTCTCGGAACTCCGCAGCCTGTTTTGCCTGGCACAATACCACGACCTTGTGGGTCGGCGGCGCGGCGTGCAGACCCAGGTCGATACGCTTACAGACGCACTGGCCAACATAACGGCGCAGATCGGTCGGCTCGAAGCGTCCGAGACGACCACGGAGATGGAACTGACCGATCTGACGCAAAAAGCCCACGACCTGGAAGGGAAAATTTCCGCACTTGAAGGTCAAATAATCGCGGCCAGGCAACGGGGAGAAATGCTCTCGGCAAGGGCAGACGAACTCGCCGACGCCATCGCATCGGACACCTCGCGGCGTGAACAACTTGAAGCGAAGGTCGCCTCTAATAAACAGGAATCCGCCGAAGCAGGCAAACAACTCGAAGCAGTTACCGAAGAACTTACCGCCCTTACCCGACTAGCCGAAACAGCAAGCGGCGCTTCAACAACTGCCACCGAAGCGGTCCGACAAATTCGCCAACAACTCGAAGACGAAAAGAACGGTACAATCGACCTGCTTCGACGAACCGCGCAGCTGCACAACGAGATTAATACCCATAGCCTCCACCGCAAAAACCTCCACGCCCGACGAGAAAGGGTGGCAGGGCGAAGCGAGGAAATCTCCAAATCACTCGAGGAGATTCTCGCCAGACGATCGGCTGCACACGCGAAACTATCCGAAGCCGAAACTCTTCTGGGCGATTCGGAGTCCAGACTTGAGGCGACCCAACAGAATATCGCCGCCGGCGCTGACGACGAGAAGCGTATCCAGGCCGATCTTTCCGTCGCCCAACAGGCGCACAGCGGGCTTGTTTCCCGTAAGAGCGTTCTGGAGCAGATGCGTCGTCGAGGCGAGGGGCTTGGCGAAGGCGTTCGACGAGTCCTGACCGCCGCGAAAGAAGGAAAAACGCCTTTCGTTCTGGGTACGCTGGGCGATTTTATCGAGACAGACGTTGACAACGCCGGCGTGATTGAAGCGGCACTGGGCCGGGCCGGTCAGTGGCTTGTCGCCGCCACCGGCGCGGAAGTTACCGAATCGGCAGAGCGGGTCAGGCAAATCGCCGGAGACGCCGACGGCGTAGAATTCATCTGCCTCGACCGAATACCGGTTACCAACACACATGATACACCCGTTGCCGACGGAATCATCGCGCGTGCGTCCGAACTTCTCATATGCAACGACGGGCGGGTTCGCCCCGTAATCGAAAGACTACTTTCGAGGACGCTTCTGGTCAGAACGCTTTCGGTAGCGTTCGACCTGTCCGGAAAAATCGGTAACCACTGGCGATTCGTAACCACTGACGGCGATGTCCTGGAAACCGACGGCAGGCTGCGATTGGCTGCGAAATCCGACGAGCAGGGACACAACAGGCCCGGCGGGCCAATCTGGCAGAAGAGCGAACTGGCTGACGTGGACCGAAAATTGCAGGAAAACCAGACCCGCGTCGATGAACTTCTCCGACAACTGGAAAAGGCACACTCCGAACAAAAGCACCTGAGCGACCTCGTCCACTCACTGCGAACGGCTGTTTATGAAGCCAGTACCGAACGGGTCTCGTGCCAGAGTATGCTGGACCGTCTCGATGAGCAAATTTTCGAACTTCGCCGCGAAGCGCCGCTGTTAGCCGACGAAATCAGTCATCTGGCAGATGAAATCGAATCGGCTTTGGACCGGGAACGTCAGAGCAAAACCTCCGCAGCCGAACTCGATTCCGCCCGAAATCGGCGTGAAGCCGAAGTCGCACAACTGGGCGAGACCCTGACCGAAGCGACTCAGAAGCAGGAGTCCCTGTCGGCAGAAGCCACCACCGCCCAAATCGCCCTGGCGTCGGCGCGACAAAAACACGCAACCGGGCAGGAGACCGTCCAACGATTGAACCAGCAGGGCGAATCGCTGGGCCGGGAACTGGCGGACCTGCGAACGCAAATCGACCAAACTCGCCTCCGTCGCACCGAAGCGGAAAACGGGGCCAAGGAAGCACAGGAAAACATCCAGACGTCGGTGAAACAGAAGTCCGAATTGGCAAGAGAAATGGAAGAAACCTCTATTTCCTGCCGGACGCTTCGTGATCGCACCGGTGAAATCAAAAAACAACTCACCGACGAGCGTAAAAAGCACGAAGACCATTCATCCCGCTCAGGCGACCTGCGCGTCAAACTGGGCGAGATCGAAGTCCGCATCGAAGACCTTATCTCGCGGACTTCCGAGGAAATGAACATTGACCTGCCCGAAACCTATGCCGATTACACCCACGACGAGCAGCGGGACTGGGAGGCAGTGAAGAACGAAATCACCGAACTTCGCGGGAAGATCGACCGGCTTGGGAACGTCAACCTCGACGCCATCGACGAACAGGAGCAGTTGCAGAAGCGCGAGGAGTTCCTCTCCGAACAGACTTCCGACATCCGCGAATCCCAGAAGCAGTTGGCCAACCTGATAAAACGCATCAACGCCGAAAGCCGAAAGCGATTCGAAGAGTCGTTCCAGGCCGTTCGGAGCCACTTCAACGAACTGTTCCGCAAACTCTTCGGCGGCGGAAAGGCCGACATCCTGCTGACCGATCCGGAAAACGTCCTGGAAAGCGGTATCGAAATCGTCGCCCGCCCGCCCGGAAAAGAATTAAGGGCATTGTCGCTGCTGAGCGGCGGCGAAAAGACCATGACGGCATTGGCGCTGCTGTTCAGTTTCTTCAAGGCCAGACCCGGACCGTTCTGCCTGCTGGACGAGGTCGATGCAGCCCTCGACGAGCAGAACACAGGCCGGTTCGTCCAACTTGTCCGCGAGTTTCTCGATACAAGTCAATTTATCATTATCACGCACGCCAAGCGGACCATCGCCATGGCCGACCAGATTTACGGCCTGACCATGCAACAGCCGGGCGTATCGACGCCGATCTCCGTCCGCTTCGAAGACGCCACAAAAATGGTCGAACAGGCCAGGAAAACCGCCAAATCACAACCCGTGCCCACGGCCCAACCCGTCGGCGCGTGATTGACCCCGGCGATTTGAGGCTTGCGAATTTCCGCTGTTTGTGGAAAATATGATTGATGAGCGGAGCGAAGAAGCAACCCGATAACATCCTCTACTACGGCGACAATCTGGATATTCTCAAGCGGTACATCAAGGACGAATCCGTCGATTTGATTTACCTGGACCCGCCCTTCAAATCCAATCAGGACTACAACGTTCTTTTCGCCGAGCAGAATGGTTCACGCTCCCAGGCCCAGATTAAGGCTTTCGAGGATACATGGGAGTGGAATCCCGAATCTGCCAGGGCGTGTCAGGAGATTATAGAAGCAGGTGGACGAGTTTCCGAGGTTACGCAGGCCTTCCGAACTTTTCTCGGCGCCAGCGACATGATGGCATACCTGGCGATGATTGTTCCTCGTTTAGTGGAGTTGCGACGAGCACTGAAACCGACTGGAAGTATCTATCTTCACTGTGATCCCGCAGCGAGTCATTATCTGAAAATACTGATGGATGCCGTTTTCGGGCCTACGAATTTCAGAAATGAGATTATCTGGAAGAGAACGTCTGGACACAGCGACGCGCGTCGCTGCGGTAACGTTCACGACATCCTGCTTTTCTATTCCAAAGGGGACTCGTACACATGGAACAGGACTTTCCAGGAATACGATCCGGGTTATGTGAAACAATACTACCGCTATAGCGACCCAGACGGCAGACGTTGGATGTCTGATAATCTAAGCGCTTCCGGCCTGACCGGTGGAGGATACAAATACGAGTGGAAAGGCATCAAGGGTCTCTGGCGATGTCCCAGGACCACGATGGAGCGATTGGACCACGAGGGGAAAATATTCTATACGCGCAACGGGATACCTCGGCGTAAGCGATATCTTGACGAATCCAAAGGGCTACCGTTACAGGACGTGTGGACGGATGTGCAAGCCCTGCGGTCATGGCATGCTGAACGCCTCGGATATCCCACGCAAAAACCAGAATCCCTTCTGGAGCGTATAATTCAGATCAGCAGTAACAAGGGAGAAGTTATTCTTGACCCGTTTTGCGGATGCGGTACTACGGTGGCTGCCGCTCAACGCCTGAACCGACACTGGATTGGGATAGACATCACTCATCTGGCGATTACACTGATGAAGCACCGGCTGCAAAACGCTTTCGGGAAGAAGGTCATGGAGGACGGACAGGTTCGCCCGCCCGTAAAATACGAGGTAATAGGTGAGCCGATTTCCATGCCCGACGCCAAAACGCTGGCTGGCGAGGATCCGTATCAGTTCCAGTGGTGGGCGCTGGGTCTGGTGGGCGCCAGGCCTGTGGAGCAGAAGAAGGGCGCCGACAAAGGTATAGACGGACGTCTGTATTTTCACGACGAACCGGATGGCGGGAAAACCAAGCAGGTTATCTTCTCAGTCAAGGCCGGTAAGGCAACGGTGTCGCATGTGCGTGACTTGCGGGGAGTTGTGGAGCGGGAAAAGGCCGAAATCGGCGTTTTAATCTGCATGTCGAAACCCACCAAGGCCATGAGAACCGAAGCGGCATCGGCTGGGTTTTACAAATCCCCCTGGGGCAATCACTCTCGTCTGCAAATCCTGACTATCGCCGAACTTATGGGAGGCAAGCGTGTTGATTTTCCGCCTTCCGGCGACGTGCGAACTTTCAAGAAAGCCCCCAAGCATAAGGCCAAGACCAGGAAACCTCCGAGTCTTCAATTACCCTTACTCTAAAGGAAATCTGGGCGTTCCACCCCGGCGAGAAAGGCGAAACCAATGAACATCCTGGGCATTAATGGTAGCGGTCGGGTCGGGGGAAATACAGCGATGCTCGTCGAAGCGATTCTCAAAGGCGCAGCCGAGACGGGGTGCGAAACCAATCTGTTGGAACTGGGGCGGATGATAATCAGGCCCTGTAACGCCTGTAAGGTATGTAAAGACACGCACCAGTGTGTTATCGACGACGGGATGAGCGAGTTTTACCGGGCCGCTCCCGATACGGATGTATTGGTCCTTGCTTCGCCGATTTACCTCGACCACATCTCGGCCCAGACGATGACATTTATCCAGCGGATGTACTGCTATCTTGGGCCTGGTCTGGAGATATGCTATCCGCACCCCGGTACGCGCGCGGTGCTGGGAATAACCTACGGGGCACAGTGGCGGAAGGCGTACGATTACGTTCTCGACTGGATGCGCGCCCGACTGGAAGAATACTTCGGTATCAGAACAATCGAGTATTTCAGGGTCCATTCGACAAAACACGACAATCCCGTCGGGCCTGAACATCCGGAAATCCAACGGGCATACGAATTCGGAAAAACGCTGAAATGATGAACCACAAAAGGCACAAAGAGCACAAAGAAAAGAAAAAAACAAAAACTCCTTTTTCTCTTTGTGTTCTTCGTGTC
>DAOVLV010000120.1 GCA_030631085.1 Planctomycetales bacterium
AAGTAGTCACCCGTACTGATGATGTCGTTGGTGGAAGCATAATAATCTACCCAGAAACCGCCGGCATCTCCCGTGCCGCCATTGCGAATGTCCCAATAGACATCCAGAGAGTCACCAACAGCCACCGTGTCCGGATTGAAGGAACTCCACGAATCTCCATCATCGTAAAGGTCAACGTAGGCGTCAGTGTAGTAAACATAAATCGCAACATAGTCTATGTAGCCCGTGTCTCCGCTATAATAATCTTGTGCCCACAGGTCCCAATTCTGGCTGACTGGCTCCCCATCGAAGACATGAATGTCATACACCCATTCGGCAATATCATTGGCAGAACCACCTTCCTGGTCACGGATAACGTAATTTGTGGACTCGCTTTCAATGTCCACTTGAAGGTCGCCGATGTAGGAATGGATTATTTCGTAATAGACATTAACACTTGTGATCGTTGCCGATGCACCAGAGGTTGTCAGCGGGCTGTAAACCCAACCGCCTCCTGTGCCACCGCTGCCATCGGGAATCGATACGTCTGTGAAGTTGTTGTCGTAGAGGTAAGCCCTCGTGCCATCACGAGACCATTCGGCCACCATAACACCGTCGGATTTACCTGCGGCGCCGTCCTCAGGGTTGGCCGCGCCCGGAACATTTGAGGCGAGTTCGACAGTGTTATGTTCGACAAGCCCAGCGTCTAATAAAAAGAGTGCGCTGTTGAGATCGGCCGACAAGAGCAGCCTTGGCTCCAATTCCTCGAAAAGCGTCTGCGGCAGGTGATCTGTGGCTTTCTTTGTCTTCGTTCCCATGATGTGTCTCCCTTCTGTCTGGAACAGCCGTCGTTCCTATGCCAAGGCCCTTCGAAGGCCGACATGCTTACGAAACTACATAAATGATTCCAATTCCTGTTGCAATAGCGTCATTCGCAACGTATAATTAATGCGGTTCCCAGTGGTGGGTGAAGCGCATTGCAACACCCGCCACCGGAACTCCCAGGGCCAGCGGCGTTCTGTCAGGACCAACCGCTGGTCCGCTTTTATTTCGGAACCGCTTATTCTCTACCGACTTGCGGGTTCATATACCTGCTTCTTGCCCGCTTCGGCATATATCTCGAATTGCTTCTGAAACTAAACAACCCGTTACCGCTTTGTCTTCCTTCTCCGCCTCAAGGCCACCAGCCCGCCCAAAGCCAGCAGGCTTAGCGATGCAGGTTCCGGCACGTTGAGGTCGCCAGTTCCCCAGTCCATGGTGAAAGCAGCGCCTCCATAAAGAGCCAATGGCGCATCGCCGTGGTCTGCCGTAAAGTGCATCACGCCACATGTGTCGTTCGCCCTGAAGGTGCCGGTTAAGAACCAGTCTTGGGTGGCACAGAAATCCGCATCGAATGTCCCAGCCCCCGCATTGTCCAAATGCGGAGCAGAATCATTGGCTGCGCCATTTGCCATGACATTGAGCGTTGGGTTCAACACGAAGCTGATCCCGGCCAACCCGTTGTCGGGCGTTCCGGTAATATCAATTTGGCCTCCGCTGATCCCAACGTCCGGGCTGTCCACGTCCATCCAGAGACGAATTCTGAACTGCTCTCCTTGGCCGATGTCCGGGATCCCATCGGGACCTCCGACGCCGCAGGGTCCGACCGTGTCCAGCAGCGGGGTATCCGACACCGCGTCCAGGAATTCCATTGTGACGTGAATTGTCGATTCTCCGTTCGCCATCGTCGCTGACCCAACCATAACCAACACTACCGTTACAACCAACCACTTGCTTGCTACTTCGTACCTCTTGAGCATGAGTACTGCCTCCTTTCAAAAAAATGAGCTTGAGCCGCATTACCCCCCGCCCCAGTTGGCGAAAGGCAAACACGCGAGCATTGATAGGAAACATTATAAGGCAATTCCTCATTTTGTCAAGATCAAAGTATTTAAAATACCGCTGAAATATCGCGTACGTGATGCGTACTAGACGTACGCACCGCAGGCTATTTTTCGTTCACGTTCCCTATAGTGCACTTTAGCCATTTTTGCCTTCGCACGGGGCTAATAGTGACCAATTTCTCGTGAGTTTTGGCCAACTCCGCTTTTGGGAACGGAGTTGCATTAAATCTTAAGTCTTTTATTCGCAGGGGTGACGCCTCGGAAAAATGGCTGACTCCCACCCATATAGAAACATGGCCGGGAAAAGTAGTGCGACATAGTTTCTGTAATTTCGTTCGCCTCGATCATAACTGCGTAGCCTGAATCGGAAGGAGCCCCGGACGTTCTTTTGAGATTCAGATCGTAATATTCGCCGATTCCCTTTACGATTGGCTCTTTGTTGCCCCTTTTGCGGTCTTTTTCCTCTGCCGATGTATGTATCAGTAGTGTTTATCCTGAACCGTAACGATGGGGCAGGAGTAATGGCTGTCGGAGAAAAATATCCCGCCTTTTTGATCGGTCTTCAATTTGGCGTTCTGGTAGTCGAAACTGGTGGGCAGTTCGTTGATGATTTCAATCCGGCTCCAGGGTACGATTCTTTTTCCAATTGCTCCGACTACAATGTCTTTGGGACCGTTGACTGACCGGCCGTAGTGGAAGGTCCTGCACATCAACTCCACGCAGACTTCATCCCGTCCGGTAACCTGACCGATCAGCAGATGGTTATGAGCATCAGGATAAGGCTTTATGGACCTTACCTTCCACATCAAGCGAGTGTCGTCCATGTGTATTTCTCTTCATTCCGGTCAACCGGCCTTCCTCCACAGGCCGGTTGACCTGGTTGACTTTGGCGGTCCTCCATTGGCACCTGCCATTTTCCTCCGTTAGAATTTCCAGACCAGGTCGGCCTGGACTGTGGTGTTGCGTTCGTTCTGGTTGTTGCCTGTAACCGGTTCTGTCCAGAGAACCTTTCCGCCGAGGGTCAGCGAATCGGTCAGATTGTACTTGGCGCCCCAGGTGTGGCCTTTGCGGTTAGCACCTCCGAAGTCGCTGTCGTTGAATTCGCCCGGCGTACAGTTGGCCTCAATGTAGGCGTATTTGTATCCGGCGGACCAGTCGCCTTTTTTCTTGTTCTTTCCGACCTTAAGACCCACGGCGTAACCATCGGCCTGATTGTCATAATTCTCTGCGCGGTCCGAGTCGCCGCAGTTGTGAATCCAGTCAAAATACGCGCTCATCGGAAGTCCGAAGGCCTTGAAACCGACTTTATTGGTCAGGTTGAACATTTGGAACTGTCCGGCTGCAAGCTCTCCGTCGGGCTTGACATTGTTACCGTTGGCGCCCAGATAATTGGCGTTGATGTGATCGTAGTCGTAGAACGTCGTGGCGCAGGTCCACTTGACGTTCTTGGCGAGTTTCCAGTTGAAACCGGCTTGGTATGCGACCAGTATGGCGTCGTGGTCGCGGTTGTTTTCTTCTACTATGAAGTAGCCGACCCCGGCGAACGGTTCAAAGTTGCCCATCTTGTGCTTGTACTGTCCCCATACGCCTTCGGGGTTCACGTCGGAGTCCCAGACCAGGTCTGTGTGGACCATCGGTTTCTTCATCTTTCCACCGATAATCGTGAAGCCCTTGAGCCACTTGGGGCTGTACTTCGCATAGGCCAGATCGATCCAGACGTTCTTTTCCGAGAAACTTCCGTCGAAGGTCTGGTTGGTCGAGGTGGGGTTGTTGTTGGAGCCGCTTGCCAGACGGAAACCCACTTCCATCTGCTTATCAAGCCACGTTTTTTTGAATCCGAATCTCAGGCGGAACCTTGCGCGGTTACGATTTCTCCTGGTCCTTCCGCTGAAGCATTCACCCTGGTAGCGAAGACGCAGGTCGCCGTAGAACTTCAGGTTGTCCATCCACTTTGGCGTGGACGATTGTCCGTCGGAATTGAGATTCATCTCCTTGAGTACTTCCCGGATCGCCTCGCGGCGGGCCTTTTCGAGATGCTGTTGGTCCTGTTGCGATTCCAACTCGGCCAGACGGTTTTCCTGATCCTTAATCCGCGTTTTCAGGGCCTTGATGGTTGTTTGAATATCCTCATTGTCTGGAGGAGATTCACCTTTAGCCGCTGTCACGCCCATGCACAACAGCAATACTCCAACCACAATTCTCACAACATTATTGCGCATTCGTTGCTCCTTTCAATACTGCGCCTTCAGGTTCGAATCCGCTGGCTGAACGCTCAGCCACAAACGAACTCGTTACCTGAAACCGAGTGTGCCAAAGGAGTGTTAAGCGAGTATGAAGACCATGTGAAATGCGTGTTAATAAAGGATCAGTAGCCAGTAGCCGGTAGCCAGTAGTCAGGAAAAACAGATTTTATTTACCGGCTACTGACTACTGGCTACCGACTACTACATTGTTTGTTCGTCAAATGCGTCGGCATGTCGGATGATGTCCCCGGTTCGCAGGAAGATGATGTCCTCGGCGATGTTGGTGCACAGGTCGCCGATGCGTTCCAGTGCTTTGGCGACGTTAATCATTGTCATAGCGGCTTCGACGCCGCCGGTCTTCTTGCCTTCGGCGTCCAGGACGCTACGAACAAAGCTTCTGTAGGCCTCGTCAATCAGGTCGTCGGAGTCGATTACGCCCTGTGCGCCGGTTGTGTCGTTGGCGCGAAGCGTTCTTACGGTCCGGCCAAGGGTGTCGGTGGTGGTTTCCGTGAGCGAATCGAACGAGTCGTATCGGTCGAAGTCGATACTGTCTTCGACGACGTGTTTAGTACGTCTGCCGATACTGGCGGCCAGGTCGGCGATGCGCTCCAGGTCGCTGTTGACCTTGATGATGGTGCAGATAGTCCGCAGGTCGATAGCCGCTGGCTGATAGAGCGCAAGCAGGCGGATGCACTCCTGCTCGATTTCCACTTCCTCGCGGTCGATTACCGAGTCATGCAGGTCCACTTGTTGACCTGCTTCGACATTGCCGTCTTTTATCGCGCGCAGTGCGTCGGCCAGGGCCTGTTCAACTCGCATGCCCATCAGGTCCAGTCGAAGCACTACCTTCTCAAGTCGCCCCTGTAGTTCAGACATTTTCTCGCTCCGTATCAGCCGAATCGGCCGGTAATATAATCCTCGGTCTGCTTGTTGGTGGGATTCGTGAAGACATCCCGCGTCAGGCCGTATTCGATAAGGTCGCCCAGGCAGAAGAAAGCCGTCCGGTCGGACACCCTGGCTGCCTGCTGCATGTTATGGGTAACGATTACGATTGTATAATCGGTTTTGAGTTTGCGGATCAGTTCCTCGATCCGTCCGGTCGCTACCGGGTCCAAAGCCGAACACGGCTCGTCCATCAGCAACACCTTAGGCCCGGTCGCCAGCGCCCTTGCAATGCAAAGCCGCTGCTGCTGCCCGCCGGAAAGCGCCAGCGCCGATTTCTTCAACTCGTCCTTTACCTCTCCCCACAAAGCGGCGTCATGGAGACATTTTTCCACGATTTCGTCGAGCCGACTACGTTTTCGGATGCCCTGTAATCGCGGGCCGTAGGCTACGTTGTCGTAGATGCTCTTTGGGAATGGATTAGGCCTCTGGAAGACCATGCCCACCTGCTGGCGGAGATTGACAAGGTTGACCCGTTTGTCATAAACGTCCTGGCCGTTGACGGCGAGTTTCCCGGTTGCTCGCGTATGAGGGATCAGATCGTTCATCCGGTTGATGCTTCGCAGGAACGTGCTTTTTCCGCATCCGCTGGGTCCGATAATGGCCGTTACCGCACGCGGGTAAACGTCCATGGTAATGTCCCGCACGCCCGCCTTCGGGCCATAGTAGAGACAGAAACCGTCGGAGACAATCACCGGCCCGGCGGTATTAATCTCCACCCGTTCGGTCTGCTCCGGCAGTACGCTGTGAAATTTGTGTAACTGTTTCATTTCCGTTACATCAACAGGCGTTTGTTCCAATGTCATCATGTTTCTTCTTCCGTTTCTAAATCCGCAATCCACAATCCGCAATCATTACTGTCCTCTTAATTTCGCCTCAAGTCTTCGTCGGACAATTATGGCTGCCAGGTTCAGCACCAGCACAAGTGCTATCAGTGTCATTACCATTCCGTATTGCTGGTGGGGGACCAGTGCGGCGATACGGTCGCCGACGGCAAGGTCGTAACTGCCGTAAGAAAGCGTCCTGGTTCCCTGCTTGAAGATCGTTTCGGGTATCGGTCCCAGCGCCACTGCTGCGGTGAACAATATCGGGGCCGTTTCGCCTGCTGCCCGGCTTATACTTAATATGATGCCGGTCAGTATGCCCGGCGCAGCGGCAGGTAGCGTAACGGTTATAAACGTGCGAAACTTCCCAGCCCCCAATGCCAGCGACGCCTCTTTGTAGGAACGCGGCACTGCCTTGATTGCTTC
>DAOVLV010000363.1 GCA_030631085.1 Planctomycetales bacterium
CGTGTCTGACTGCAACACCATAGCCGTGGCGGCAAAAGCAATCAGAACCAATATCGCCCCGACCACAAGCATAAGCGGAATCATGGTCTGCTTGTACAAATGCGCGTGATGTCGGTGGTAACCTGCGCCAGCCGTTACGTGTTCTCGATCGGAGGCATTGGAAAGCGAAACCCCACCGGCGAAAACCTCGTCGGAAACAACGGTTTCGGCAGCAGCGGCGAATTTGCCCGGATCGACCGCATCGCAATCGTCCTGCGCCATCGCGTCCAAAGCCGACAGCGGATCAACCTTCCCAGCCTCGTCCGGAACGACCATTCCGCCGGCGGTTCCGCGGGCGAGATCGGCCAGAGCGTCGGCGGGATCGGTATGATGTTTATCGTTGCTGTTCACGTCGTCTTTCACCAGCACAGCCTCAACTGTCTTAAATATATAGCAACAGGAATCATACCCGCCGAGACCGATTCGGGACAAGGACTTTTGTCGCGTCTTGTAAAAAGCGACCGGTTGGGGTAGCCTTCCCGGAAATTATTGAGAAAGGAGCAACCATGCCGTTGATGTTCGATCTACCGATGGAGCAGTTGAAGACCTACCAGGGCCGAAACCCTCGCCCCGACGATTTCGATGAGTTCTGGGATGCGGGACTCGCCGAGATGAAGGCGATTGATCCGCAGGTGAAGATGGTACGGTCAGATTTTCAGACGCCGTATGCCGAGTGCTTCGACATGTATTTTACCGGTGTAGGAGGCGCGCGGATTCACGCGAAGGTTTTGTGCCCGACAAATGCGACCAAGCCACACCCAGCCCTGGTTATCTTCCACGGCTATCGCGGTAATACCGGCGACTGGATGGACAAACTCGGCTACGCCGCGATGGGATACACCGTCGCCGCCCTTGACTGCCGGGGTCAGGGCGGGCTTTCGGAAGATGTCGGCGGGGTTGTCGGCGGCACGCTGTCCGGGCATATTATTCGCGGTCTGGACGGCCCGCCGGAAAAAATGCTGTTCCGCCAGATTTTTCTCGATACAGCCCAACTGGCCCGAATCGTAATGGCGATGCCGGACGTGGACGAGGCCCGAGTCGGCGCGATGGGTCAAAGCCAGGGCGGCGGACTGACGCTGGCGTGTGCCGCACTGGAGCCGAGGATAAAACTGGCGGCTCCGATGTACCCGTTCCTTTGCGATTATAAACGTACGTGGGAAATCGACCTGGCTAGGGACGCCTACGCCGAATTACAGGAATACTTCCGCAAATTCGACCCGCTCCATGAGCGCGAAGATGACGTCTTCGTCAAACTCGGATACATCGACGTCCAGTACCTGTGCCCGCGGATTCGAGGCGAGGTGATGCTGGGGATGGGGCTGATGGACACCATCTGCCCGCCCTCAACGCAGTTCGCAGCCTATAATAAAATAGAAGCCAAAAAATCCCTGGTAATTTATCCTGATTTCGGACACGAGTCGCCGCCGGGACACACCGACAGGATGTTCCAGTTCATGAGCGGACTTTGAGGTAGTACTCCGTTAACGCTTATTACGACGGGTGCCATGCTTTCACGCGAAGCGGGTAAGCATGTCTGCCGCTGTGTTACTACATGCCCGCCCGCTCCGCTTCGCTACGCGTGAGGGCATGGCACCCATCATTATACATTGGGCAGAGCAGTAATTTCGAGGGCAGACTAATGAAACGTCAACCATACAGAGCGGGGAGTTTTTATGAGGCCGGCGAGGACGCCTGCCGGCGAAGCGCGAGGAAAATTCTCGACGAAGCCGACCTTCCCGAAAACCTTCCCGAAAATCTTTTCGGCGGGCTGGTTCCGCATGCAGGATGGGCTTTTTCAGGCCTGACGGCGGCGACGACGCTCAAGGCACTGGCGAAACGCGGTAAACTCAAGCGAGTCGTCATCTTCGGCGCGGATCACTGGGGCACTGCCGGCGACGGGGCTGTCTATGACAAAGACGCCTGGCTGACGCCGCTGGGGGAAGTTCCAATCGACGAGGAACTCGCCGACGCCCTGCTTAAAAATTGCAGCCTGCTTCGAGCGGACGCTTCAGCCCACAGTCGGGAGCACAGTATCGAGGTTCAGTTGCCTCTGATGCAGGTCGCCTGCGACGATGTGCAGATCGTTCCGATTATCATCTCGCCGACGCCCAATGCCGTTCGGACCGGCAGAGAGGTTGGCGAGGTGCTGGCGAAGGATTTTCCCGACGCGGCGGTCCTCGGCAGTACGGACCTGACACACTATGGGCCTCAGTACGGCTTTACACCGGGCGGGACGGGCAGCAGCGGGCTTGAATGGGCGAACCAAAACGACGCCCGCGTGCTGGAACTTATCGAGTTGATGGAGGCTGATAAGGTCGTTGCCGAGACCGCTGCCCATCAGAGCGCGTGCGGCAGCGGAGCCATCGCAGCCACCATCGCAGCCTGTTCAGCGATGGGCGCAACTACCGGAAAGACACTTAAATACACAACGAGCGCCGAGGTGATGCGGGAAGTGTACTCCCAACGCTCCGACGATTCTGTCGGCTATGCAGCCGTTGTGTTCGCCTGAAAAACACCTACTCGTACCATGGCCGTCTCGGCCATGCTTTTTCACGGGCGAGACGCCCGTGGTACGTTCAGTGTCGTCAGATCGCCTTATTTATTGACGTACTTTTCGATGAACTCGATGGCGTCGCCGACGGTCTGGACCTCCAGTGCGTCCTCGGCGTCCATGTTGATATCGAATTCTTCGTCGAAGGCAGCCACCAGTTGAACCGACTGGGTGCTCTCAGCTCCCAGGTCGAACACAAAGTTGCTCGACAGCTCAACCATATCCTTGTCCGTGTTCAGCACCTGACACACTACCTTGATTACACGTTCCTGAATTTCGCTCTTGTCCATGCGTTCCTCCGGGTTTTAGTTGAACATAAAAGAGTCGGTTTAGCC
>DAOVLV010000313.1 GCA_030631085.1 Planctomycetales bacterium
AAGGGTCTGCTGGCCAAGGCGGCGCGACAGGATTTTATCGCCACCGCGCCGGTCATCATCGTTGTCGGGGCGGACACCGAGGTCTTCGCCGAGAAAGGCTCGGTCTGGTACAGATGGGACGCCTACAAGTTCAGGGGGCTTTTCTACATTCAGGACACCGCCGCCGCCATTCAGAACCTGATGCTGACGGCAGTGGAGATGGGTCTGGGGACATGCTGGATCGGTTCGTTCAACGAGGGCGACGTTGCAAAGGCCGTCGGTTTTCCCGCAAGCGTCAGGCCTGTGGCGATGATTCCCGTGGGTCATCCCGCCAAGCCCCAGAAAAAGGCCGACCGCGCCCCGCTGGAAAAATTCGTCTCCTGGGAAAAATACGCCCCCGCGCCGGAATAACCAGACGCTGCAGACCTTGTCAGAATCGGGATTCTGTGGTATCTTATATTCAGTTGTCGATTTACGGCTGTTCAAAGGCCGATGCTCATTCAGGTCATTTTAAAAGTGATCGCCGCGGTGCCGCTGCGGAACTGCTCTCATAGACACGGAGGAAATGTAAAATGAATTGTTTCCGTAAAGTATTTGCATTCAAGTTTGTCTGTTCGTTACTCCTTTCGGGATTGCTCGCTTCAACGTGCTTTGCCGGGACGCCGTGGCGATTCGTCGTTACCAGCGACAGCCGGGGCAACGACAACGGCGTCGATACGGTTATCCTGAGCGAAATAGCCGACCAGATCGTCAATCACGGCGTCGATTTTGTCCTGTTTCCCGGCGACCTGGTTGACGGCACTTCGACCCAGGCGGGCATGGAAAGCCAATTGCTCACGTGGCGAGACGCAATGCAGCCGGTCTATGACGCCGGTATCGGCGTCTATGCCTGTCGCGGCAACCACGAGGTGAACAGTCCCGGCCACACCGCTGGCTACGCCGCCTGGAACAACGTCTTCACCGGCGCATACGCCATGCCCGGCAACGGGCCTGCCGGTGAGCAGAACATAACGTTTTCAGACACGCACAAGAACGCCTTCATGGTCGGTGTTGATCAGTATATTCCCGGCCAGACGCACCGGGTGAACCAAACGTGGCTTGACGCTCAATTTGCGGCAAACAACCAGCCGCACATCTTCGTCTTTGGCCACGAACCTGCTTTCAAAGTCCTGCACTCTGATTGCCTTGACGATGAGCCGACCGCCCGCAATACGTTCTGGGCCAGTATCAGCAACGCCAACGGGCGGACCTATTTCTGCGGGCACGATCACTTCTACGATCACGCCCGCGTCGAAGACGGCGACGGTAATCCGGATAATGACGTTCACCAGTACATCATCGGCACCGCCGGGGCGCCGTTGTACAACTGGCCCTACGTCGGGTCCTACAACGGCGATAACGGACCTTATACGCCTCAACTGGTTCACCACGCATCAGGAGGAGAGGACGCGGGGCGGCACGGCTACGTAATAGTCGAGGTCGATGATCTCGACGTAACCCTGACCTGGATGGAGCGCAACAAGGATACGGGTGAATATCTGGTTACGGAGCAATGGAGTTACACCGCTGTTCCGGAACCTGCCTCCGTGAGTATGCTGCTGTTGGGTACTGTGTCGCTGTTGAAGCGAAAGCGACAATACCGAGCGTAGTCGAGGAACCGCGGAAAATGCTGCGATTTCCGGTAAAACCGGCACGGGAGATGCGTAGCATCACTACGTGAGACGCTCGTGCCACTCATCAGGGGGCTTTTTCAATAACCCCACTATCCGCGATTAACTTATCCTTGTTTCCGGCTGTTGCGACGCTACACTCGTCCATCCATTAGTGAAACCGTTTTTCAGGAGTTGTGATGCATGATTGATCTTGGTGATTTCATTCGAGATATACCGGATTTTCCCAGGAAGGGCATCATTTTCAAGGACATCACGCCGCTGCTGCTCGATCCGGTGGCGCTGGATGAAGCCATAGGCTGCCTGGCGGAACCTTACAGGGACGCCGGTATCGAAGTTGTCGTCGGTATCGAATCTCGCGGGTTCATCTTCGGCCCAGCAGTAGCACGCGAAATCGGAGCAGGCTTCGTGCCCGTCCGCAAGCCCGGAAAACTACCCCATAAAACCGTCAGCCGGGAATACGCCCTCGAATACGGCACAGACACAATCGAGATGCATGCCGACGCAATCGCCGACGGAATGAAAGTCCTCATGCTGGACGACCTGCTGGCAACCGGCGGGACAATGGCGGCTGCCTGCGAAATGGTCAAAGACCTCGGCGGAGAGATTGTCGGTATAGCGTTCCTGATCGAACTGTGTTTCCTGAACGGGCGCGAGAAACTCACCGATTATGAAATCCGCTCACTTATCCGCGTGGAGAAGTAATTTCAATCAGGAACTGTGCATATGAATCAACCGAAGAATTATCTCGTTCGCCGAGCTGCGGGTACTGTGCGACTGGCATGTGATGATCAAGCCTGGAGCCGGGCCGATGTGCTCTCGATAGATGAATACCCCTGGTACACCGCCGGCGAAAAGCAGGATACGACCGTAGCGGTGCTGTACGACGAGAGGGCAGTCTATCTCCTGTTCGTTTGCGCCGACAAGCACATTTCCGCTGTCGAAACCCAGCCCAACGGCTGGGTATGCAAAGACAGTTGCGTGGAGTTTTTCATCGCGTTTGAATCCGAAGGTGTCATAAAACATCTGAATTTCGAAGCCAATTGCTGCGGGACGATTCACCTGGGCTTTGGCGCGTGGCGCGAAGTCCGGTCACACGCTGCGCCGGAGGTGCTTGATGCCGTCGAGGTAAAGACCTCTATCCCCACGCCGACGAAGGAAGAATTCCTGACCGACGACGGATGGTGGCTGTCGGCGAAGATACCGTTTGAGGCGATGTCCAAAATGGTCGGTTCCGACGTCGCTCCGAAGTCGGGCGACACCTGGCGGGTGAATTTCTACCGTTGCGGCGGAAAGACCGACCCGCAATACGCCGCATGGAACCGGATCGACTGGCCCGAACCGGACTACCACAAGCCCGAATTCTTCGGGACACTGACATTCGAATAAAACAACGTGGCTTCGGTTTTTTTCGGTTAAGTTTGAATTTGTGATATAATGAAAGTGTACCAGAGCCATTTGGAGAGTTAATAATATGGTAACGCGCAATTTTACGGCAGCGATTTATCGTGAGGACGACGGCTTTGTGGCGCTGTGTCCCGAATTGGATGTAGTCAGCCAGGGCGACACGCTTCAGCAGGCCCGGGACAATCTTCGCGAAGCGGTCGAGTTGTTCCTTGAGACCGCCGATGAGTCTGAAATTGCCGAGCGCCTGCATGGCGAGGTCTATCTGACGGGACTGGAGGTCAGCGTTGGGTAGGCTGCGAGTCCTGTCAGGCAGTGAGGTTGTGGTAATCCTGCAAACCCAGGGATTCGAGGAAGTCCGTCGGCGAGGCAGCCATATCGTTATGCAA
>DAOVLV010000334.1 GCA_030631085.1 Planctomycetales bacterium
AACGCCAACCGCCGGACGCTCCAACGTCTTCGAGCGATACCTTGACGTTGCCCTTGGTGTTACATATAGCATGATAGCCAGAGGTTTATCTATGCGTTTTTTGGTTCACGTTTTGCTTGTTGTTGTAGTTGCGAGTCTGTCGGCTTCTGCCTTGGCTGGCGAACGGGATGACGTTCGCAAGTTGTTGGGAGCCGACTTCGAAGACGCCGGGATTGTGGCAATTCGGAACGGACACATCGTGACGGTTCGGCTTGCTGACGGAAAGGTAAGCACCCTGGCCAAGTTTCCCAAGGCCAAGAGGTTCGCGGGGCTGAACCGCCCATGGTGGTCGCCGGACGGAAAAGAGATTCTCTATTCCTTCAACGCCGGGGCGTTTGTCATGAACGCTGACGGTACCGGTCGACGTCGGATCCTCAAAAAAGAGCCGAAGGTCTTCGAACCTGTCTGGTGGATTGACCCTGCCGGCGGCGAGCGATGTATTGTGTTCAAGACCACCAACGGCAAGCACTGGTATAAGCGCGGACGCAGCGGACCAGGTAAAACATACCTCTATCGCTCCAAAACCGGGAAGAAGACCAAACTGGCCGATTTCCCCTGCGACGGCGGGCTGTCGCTGGACGGTACGCACCTGGGAGAGGCCTACGGCGGATGCCTGATGGTCGATATTCCCGCCGGTAAGGTTCACGTATTGTACAACGGCAAGCAGGCATGCAACGCCAGTATGAGCCCGGATAACACCTACCGCCTCATGCACCTGTACCTGCCGCACAAGCACGTCGGAATCCGCAACAAGTTCGACAAGGAACTCTGGCGGATCGGCTGCCCGCGAGGCAGCAAGGAATTGCAGGATCCGCGCTGGAGCAACCATCCGAACTTCTGCATGGCCACCGCCAGGTTCAAAGACGGATTTAAAATGGTGCTGGTCAGGATTGACACGAAGGATACGGTGGTTCTGGAGACCCTCGGTAGCGGCTGGTCGGTGCCGCACCTGTTTCTGGCGTCCGCCGCGGTCAGGTAGACCACCGCCTCACCGGGTCCGTTGGACAAACTGCCGTTGAAGACGCTGGTGGCCTGTAAAAAAGAGGCGGCTGTCACCTTGTGCTACACGCCGATGCTGCGTCGCCTGTCCAAATCGAAAGACCCGGAGGCAGCCCTGATAGTCAAGGCGCTGGAGAACCTTGGCAAGGCCCAGTTGGCTGATGCGAATGCACAGTCTGACGCTTTTGAAGCCCGGGCGATCTACCGCGAGGTGGCTACCCGCTTTGCCGCACACCTGCTGGGCGACGAGGCCAGGAAGGTGCTGGCGTCCAAACGCATGCAACACCGACTGGCAGCGGCGCCAAAGATACAGGAACTTCAGGAACTTACTGAACGCCTTGTGGCGATTAAAGGCGCCAAGTTGCTATACGACGAAAAGGCTTTTTTCCGGCGCAACAAGGCCATTCTGGTTCGCATGGTCAAATTGGCCTCCGAACTTCGCAAGGACTATGCCGATACCCCCGCCGCGGCGGCAGCGACCGAGATCGCCCGGCGCTACGGCCTGCCCCGGACAACCGACGTCGCGGGAAACGAGACGTTGACGGTAATCGCCACGATCGAAACCGTCTCGGCCATCCCCGACCCTGAAACCATGCTGTATTCCGATATGCTTACCTACATTCGCTACAAGGTGAACAAGGTAGTAACCGGTCGGTACGCCAATAATCGGATAATTGTTGTGCACTGGGGTATTCGCAATCGCAAGTTGTGCCCGGCTGCGGCGTGGGAACCGGGTATGAAACAGCAACTGAAGTTGGATTTATTCGGTAGCCATGAGAAGTTGGAGAAACTCAATGTCGCCAACGACGCAGATATGATGCACCTGCAGCCATATTGGGCGTTGGGGGTTACACAGGATCGCTCATGGCCGTCCGGGGATATTCGTTCGCTGACCGGCGCTCGGACGCGCATCGTATGGGTTCAGGACCACAGCCCAGCCTCAAACGACACAGGCGCCAAGAAAAATAAACTCCGCCTGATGGGTTTCGACACCGAAGACGGTAAAGGTGAGCGGGCGATCCTCGCGAAACTCTCCAATTACGCCAAACCACTCCTGACACCTGACGGAAAGCGCATTGTCTTCTCCGATCGCATCGCGAAGAAGGTCTATATCGTCAACTTCGACGGCACAGGTCTGAAGGAGGTTGTCGCGGGGTTCGCCGTGGACGTTTGGGCCGATCCGAAAACCGGACACTGGTGGGTGTATGTCCAGACCGGCGGCGGTGACAGGAAGAGCCAGAGTCCTATCTACCGCCACCGGCTCGATAAGCCGAAAATCCGCGAACTTACCTGGAACCGCACCGTCGCCCGCGCCGACAACTTTCAACTCTCGCGCGACGGCACGCGGGCAGCGGGTCTTTTCCCGTGGCCTGACGGCGGCATCGCGGTGCTGCCGAACGTTTCGTGGGAAAAAATGGGCAGAGGGTGCTGGACGAGCCTGTCGCCCGACAACAGTTATCTGTTCTGGATATTCGACGGTCCACACCGCAACGTGTATCTCTCCGCGCCGGGCAGGCCCGGGAACTGGAAGGTCAACATTAACTCCGCCGCCGGTATCAACGGTTATGAAGTGTATCACCCTCGTTGGAGCAACCACGTGCGAGTGATGGCGATGACCGGGCCATACACTGTCGGAAAGAAGACAAACAAGATTGGCGGGGGCGGTAAAAAGGTTGAGATATATCTCGGGCGATTCAATGACGAATTCACAGCCATCGAGAAATGGACCCGCATCTCACACAACAAGCGCGGCGATTTCTTTCCCGACGCGTGGGTTGCCGGCGGCGAGAAAGTTTCAGCCGCAGCGATAATGAAACGGGCGGAGCAGAAGATGCTCCAGCGGATTACCGGCGGGCCTGCGAAGAAATACGACACCTGGCCGGGAAACCACGAGGCACTTGTTTTTCTGTGGGAAAACCTGTCGAAGACCAACGCAGTTACGCAAACCGACGGCAAAAACGCTCGGATGTGCGGCACGGAACTTCGCGGCCTGGCGCGCTTCGGACGATATCACGACGTGCTGCCGGCAGGTGGTGCGATGCTCGCGCGTAACATCGACAAGCGGCTGCTCGCAGCCTGCAAGAAGACCAACCAACTTACGATTGAAGTAACGCTGACGCCCGCCAACCTGAAACAGCGCGGTCCTGC
>DAOVLV010000034.1 GCA_030631085.1 Planctomycetales bacterium
GCCGTCGAAGCAGTCCTGGCTGGACGCCGAAATTGGAAACGATGCCTGGCAGAACTGGCTGACTACTACAGTCAAAAGGGGCTGAACTTCAAACTGGCGCTGGTGCGGAATATCCAGGCACGGTTCGACCCGATCCGCGCATACCCCTACTTCATGCACGCTGAAGTCCCCCCAGCCGACCTGAAACCTGCCGAAGTAATCCCCGCCGCCGATACGCTGTTCGCCGAGGCGATGAAACTGCACAAGCAAGGGAAGGCATTTCCGGGTATTACCAATTATTCCAAGCAGCGACAGGCACTGATGAAGTTCCGCCAACTTGTCGAAAAATACCCCGCCAGCACCAAAATCGTCCAGAGCGCATACTACATCGCCGAAATCTACAAAGAATATTTCAACGAGAATCTCCGTGCGCTGGCGTGGTACGAACGCGTCTGGCAGTGGGATAGGCACATCACGCTTCCGGCACGGTCGCAGGCAGCCTACATCTACGATTTCCGCCTGGGGCAGCGTGAAAAGGCCATTGCCTTGTACCAGGAAGTGATAAAATACGAACAGTTCGACTGGAACCGCGTCAGATACGCACGCCAGCGAATAAAAGAACTGACAGAATCCGCAGAACAAAAATCGCAGACGGAACAACCAAAGAGATAAAAAAATCTGATTTTGTGAAACGCTCCAGCCCGATGTACGTTTATAATAGATGGGGGCGGCATGGGGATGTTTTGATCTCTGCGCCGGGGTTGTATCGTGGCACGGCCGTCTCGGCCGTGAATGCACGAGCGATGCGTGTGGTTTATTGTAGCGCGGCACGGGCGAGACGCCCGTGTTACAGGGAGAACGATTATGTCTTCCATACCGAAAAGAGCGTTGTTGACGATTCTGACAATCGTTGTCGCTGTTACTTCTGCGCCGGCGGCGTTCGATAATCCCAAAGCCAGGAAACCTCCGCGCGCCAAACCTCACCGTCGCAGCGCGGGCGAATCGCTCCCGCCGCTGCCGTTGCCGGCTACGCCGTTGCGGCGCTCCGAACGCAAACGTCAACCCGCGCCCCCAGCCCTTATCGGCATGGTTACATTTACCGATTCTCGATTTGTAATGCGGGATGGCAAGCGTGTTCGGGCCCAACAGTTCCCCACCACGCAGATCGACGTCGAACGCCTGACTAATTACGCCAATCATCGTCTGGGAATCCGCTATCGATATGTCGCGACCACGCTGAAGAGTTTTTCGTGGGACCCCGTCGAGTTGCCGCTGCTGTATATCACCGGATGGACGCCGATGCCGAGACTCTCCGACGAAGAGATCGCCGGACTTCGACGGTATATCTATGACGGCGGGACGCTCTTCGTGCATGCACAGTGTGGAAGGAAGGAATTCACCGACATCGCCAGGCGGGAAATCGCCAGGCTGTTTCCCGACAGGCAACTCGCGCCGGTCGATACCGACTCGCCACTGTTCCGCAGTTATTTTCGTATAACGACAATGCGGGTCCGCCAGAGCGACGAACCGTTTGTAACCAGAGATCCTTACATCGAAGCCGTTTATGTCGGGTGCAGGCCGGCGATTATCTTTTCGCCGATAGACCTGAACTGCGGGTGGGACGTCGCCCGCTACCCCATCAAGGGCGGAATCCTCTATCACCAGGACGACGCGCTGGCCCTGGGCGTCAACATTATCACAGCCACGCTGGCCAATCTGAAATACGCTCGCGCATTCGCCACAGAGAAAATCTATCACCAGCAGAGCGAAAAGACCCGCGACCAGTTGGTCATAGGCCAGATTGTTCATGACGGCGACTGGGACCCGACGCCGCACGCGCTGCCGAACCTGCTGAAATACACTGCCGCCAACACGACGCTGAACGTCCAGTTCAAACGCGCCAAAGTCAGCCTCACCGACGATGCAGCCTTCGACCATGTAGCCCTGTATATGACCGGCCTGCGCGATTTCAAGTTTTCCAAGGTCGAATTGACACGTCTGCGAACGTATCTCTCCAGCGGCGGGGTGCTCGTAGCCGATGCTGCCGCTGGGCGAAAGGCATTCGACGTCGCCTTCCGGCGCGAACTCAAGCGGGTACTGCCGAAAGCCGAACTCAAACCCATCGCGCTGAGAAGCCCATTGTACCAGACGCCGTTCAGGGTCCGCACCGTCGATTACACCGATGCAGCCAAAGCCGCCAGGCCAAAACTCAACGCACCGACGCTTATGGGCGTCTATATCGACGGCTCGCTGGCTGTGATTTATTCGCCCCATTCCCTCGGCAACGGCTGGGAGCAAATTCCCTACGCCTACAACGTCGGCTACTCCGACGAAGACGCCCTCCGCCTCGGCGTCAACATCTTCGCTTACGCGGTAACGCACTGACCGGATTACCGGATTACCGGAATACCGAGAGAACGGCGTGCTCGCTTCAGCGAGGCATGGAACAGGATTGGCTCCGTCCCCTTAATTCCGGGTATCCTTGCGACGAATCAGCAGTGAAACATCCTTGTCGGTGCCGGTGTTAATTGTCCGCCGTCCGCCGCCGACCATCGAGGGTAGCGACTTGATCTCGCCGCTGTGGATGTTCATCCGCACGACCTCGAAGACGCCGGTGTCGTTGTGCAGGTCGATGGTGACGCGCCCGCCGCCTTTGAGGAAGACGGCGTAATCCGCCCCGAACTTCCCGCACTGACCGCGGTCCACCCGCTGACCGGCAGGCGAGAAATGCAGTGTGCCGATACCCCGGAAAAACGAGGCGAAGTAGCCCATTTGCCTCAGGCCCGCATCGTGTTTCAGCAGATACTCCTTCAGGCTAATGCCCTTCTCCCTGGCGAGCCGGGGCGCGAAGGAGTCGTGGTGTGCATGGGCACGCATCGCGCTACCGAACGTGGGAAACGCCAGCGCCGCAACCAGGTTGCGGTGCGTGTCCCGGATACCCTTGACGCCGTCGTGCTTGTATTCGTACCAGTATTCCTCCTCCCAGATGGGCTTTCCGTACTTGCGAAGCTCCAGGGCCTTTAGGTACTGCGACTTGTCGCGCCCGGACTGGACCTCGATGTAGTCGATGTTCGGGTCGGCGGCGCTGCTGGTGTCCACGGTTCTGTGATGACTACCGATCGGATGGTCGTAGGGGTCGTAGAGTTTGATCAGGTTGGCCTTGTGCTTTACCTCATTCTGCCAGGTAACGCCCCACGGCGGGTTCTTCTCATCCACCTCGCCGTAGAGAACCCACCGCACGTTGTAGGCCGCATATCGCGCGACGCAGTATCGAAACCAGCGGTCGTCCCTTTGACGAGTGCCGAACCGTTTCCACCAGCGTGTGTTGTCCGGGAAGCCCCCGATCGTCAGGCCGACCATGACACCGTTATCGTTGGCGCAGGTGATCATGCGGTCCAAATGACGGAAGTACTCGATTTGCAGCAGGTCGGTGGCGGGGTCGCGGTCCTTGAAGGGCGATAAGCCGTTCCGCGTGTACTTCGCCAGCCACACGCAACCGTGGAGTGTGTTCAGACCGCGCCGGCGAAGGGCGCTCATCCAGTCCTTGAACTCCTCGAATGTGAACTCTTCCGAGAATGACCATTGCGTGTCGCCGACAGGCAGAAACGCGCTTCCGTCGCTGAGTTTCCACGCATGACCCTGGGCTTCGAGAAATCCCCCAAGCAGCGGATTTGCGGCGAGTTGTCGGGCCTGGGGGGCCTTGGCCTGGAACGTTCCGCTCCTTCCGTTCAACCCGGGGTCGGACGAACTGGTAACGTACGACCATTCGCCCGGCACTGTAGGTGCAAAGCGAATACGATAAGTCCTGCCGCCGTCCCAAAAGCCTTCCACCTTGCAGGACTTGCCTTTGGCCTTTCCGGAAACTCCGCTGAAGACGGCCGAGACTGCCGGTCCGTTCGTGTAGGGATTGTCCGCTGGCCGCGCGGCGAGGAGACTGACTTCATAGACGCGGAAGGTCAGAACAGTTTCGTCCGCCGGCTTGGCCTTCTCGCCTTTCGGCCCGGGCGCCGGCGTCTTGCCCGATGCGTCCGCCACGCGAATGATCTTTACCCCGCCGTAGGCGATCGAACGCCGGTCGTTGTTCTCGTCGCTGCCCAATACCAGCGTCAGATGCTTCTTGACATCCAACGGTTTTTCGCGGGTGGAGGCCAGCAGGTACCACTTGGCGGCGTCCAAGCCGCGCCGGCCGTACATGTTCACCTCGCCGCAGTCCGAATTGCAGCCCTTCCCGTCTGTGGTGATTCGCCAGGGGACCTTCTTCGAGCGATTGACTGAAATACGGTAAAATAGCCACACCTCGTACTTGCCCGCAGGCAGCCGAGTGAACTGCGCCGTCGCGGTGCCGACGTAGGTGCCGGTGGGAGGGCAGGAGGTGTCCAGCCGCCCGGGCTTATCCGGATGGCGGGTGGTGGTGTAGTAGGTCGGGCGAGGATGCGCCCAGTTGTGCCGCATGGTGTAGATGGTGTGCGGCTCTTCCTTCGGGATGACGAATACGTTTTCGCGCGGGCTTTCCCACCGCACGGACGCACCCTGCTCTGTCGGCCGGGTCCGGGATGATTCTTTGCTTTCAGGCAAGGACGAGGTCCTTCCGCCGCAACCCACAAGACATATTGCCAGAATGAAGATACCTTCTCGATTAGCCATCGGCAATCTCCTTTCGATCTACGAGTTAGGAATTAGAATTAAGGTATCTGTCCCTGTATCTCTAGGAATTAGAATTAAGGTATCTGTCCCTGTATCTCTGTATCTGTCCCTGTATCTAAATGAGCGATTGGAAAAACGCGATATGTTTTTGTCCCGTTGAATTATGAATTGTAAGGTGCCGATGGAACTATCACAGAGCGTCCGGTCCCGGCGAGTGCCCGGATCGGCTTTTGAGGCAGCGGAGGATTTGCCATGCGGTATCGCGTACATTATTGCCTGGAGAACGATCGCCTGACAGCGGAGGTCGAGGCTGCTTCGCCCCACGAAGCCGTTGTCAAGTTCCGCCACACTCGCCCGGAGGCCGAGGACCAGCTAGGCCGGCGGTCGGAAGTCCTCAGCATCACGCCGGTAGAGACGCACAACTCGATCGGTTACGCCTGATGCCTGGGTGGCCGTGATCGCTGTGTTTGCGGCCACGTTAAGCCGACTTGATGCAACCGTGGTCGCAAACACCGCGACCACGCCTCCCGCCTTTTTCGTGAACAGCCGCTCTGTAGTGTCAGCGGGGAGAAGTGCTTGATAATCTCGTTTGCCCCCGATACTTTGTGGCCTTCTTTTCGTCTTTTGAAACTAACCACCAGACACAGTGAAGGGGATTTGACGATGCCCGCGGGAAAACCTGCAAAGAACAACGTAACCAAAAAGGCCGCCGCAAAAACGCCCCTGCATGGCAAGACGGACTGGTTCACACATGACCGGTTCGGAATGTTCATCCACTGGGGTCTGTATGCCCTGCCCGCCCGACACGAGTGGATCAAACAGAAGGAACGCATAACCGACGAGGACTATCGGAAGTACTTCGAGCATTTCGACCCGGATATGTACGACCCGAAGCAATGGGCCAGGACGGTCAGAGAGACCGGCATGAAGTACTTCGTGATCACCACCAAGCACCACGAGGGCTTCTGCCTGTGGGACACTAAGTATACCGATTACAAGATCACAAATACCCCCTGCGGCAAAGACCTGCTCAAGCCGATGGTCAAGGCCTTTCGCGACGAGGGGTTGAAGGTGGGGTTTTACTATTCCCTGATCGACTGGCACCATCCGGAGTTTCCTGTCGATAAATTCCACCCGATGTACGAAGACAAGGCATACCGCAAGACCGGCGCCGGACGTGACGTCCGCAAGTATGCCAGGTACCTGTACAATCAGGTCGGGGAACTACTGAGCGGTTTCGGCAAGATCGACTATATCTTCTTTGATTTTTCCTATCCCGGCTCCGACGGTAAAGGCCGCGACGACTGGAACAGCAAGGATCTGATAAAGCTCTGCCGCAGGCTCCAACCGGATATCCTGATTAACGACCGCCTGGATATGCTGGACGTCCCCGGCGGCTGGGACTTGTGCACACCCGAGCAGTTCATGATGCGCAGGCCTTACATGATCGACGGCAAGGAGGTCCCGTGGGAGACCTGCCAGACCTTCTCCGGCTCGTGGGGCTACCATCGCGAAGAGTCCACCTGGAAGAGCGTAAAGCAGCTTCTTTACCTGCTGATAGACACTGTCAGCAAGAACGGCAACCTGCTGCTGAACGTCGGTCCGACCGCGCGCGGAACCTTCGACGAGCGTGCCGAGGCCCGCATGGCCGGCGTCGGCGAGTGGATGAAGTACCACAGCAGGTCAATTTACGGCTGCGGGGCGGCGCCGGCGGATATGCGGTGTCCTGAAAACTGCCGCCTCACCTATAACCCAAAGACCAGACGCCTGTATGTACACGTACTGAATTGGCCGATAAAACATCTGCACCTGGACGGTTTTGCGGGCAGGCTCAAGTACGCGCAACTGCTCAACGACGCATCGGAAGTAAAGATATGCGAAACCCATCTTCCTGACTCTTGCTGGGGCTCCGAAGAAGACAAGTCAAAAAAGACGGTCATCCTGGAGCTGCCGACGGTGAAACCCGACACAGCCATAGTGGTCATCGAGCTGTTTATGAAGTAACTCTCTTACATGCGTTATATATGCGACAAGACCCGGGGAATCACATTCCCGGAACCCCAGAGAACGCAAGGGCGCTAGCCCGGCGGTAAGAGCCGCAGTTCAGTCCAGACGATGGTCTGTTCAGGTTCGCCTGCAGTCTGCTTAATGGTGAGTGTGTTGTGGCCGTCGTCGAGCGCTTCGAGGGGAACGGCGTACTGCATTGCTCGGGCGGCGCCACCGCCCAGCCCCTTACAGAGGGAAATAGGGGACGCTAACCTATTTTCGCCATTTCTCCCTATCATTTCAATCAGCATCAGCGTCAATCGGCCGTTTGTTAATCACAAAATAGGTTAGCGTCCCCTATTTCTCAAGCAGCCTTGAGCGTCCCTTGGTTCGCCAAAATATGCTCACTTTTTGTCCCGTATGGAGTTTTCGGTAGGGACAACAACGATCATCTTCCCACGCACAGAGCCTCGCCCTTCATCGTAAAAGGTCAGTTCCACCGCTACCGGCGCTCCAGCAGTGATCAGCATTTGCCCACGTTGATGCACCTCAAACTCGACGCTTGCGGACATGCTTTCGCCAGGCTCCAAATGGTGCAACGGCTGCCAGCCACTGCCAAGCTTCAGGCTGAAGTCGACTGTGGTCCATTTCTCGTTTGTGCATGCCACCATTGCCACACCTGGCTGGGACAACGTCACGGTACTACCGTCAGACATTTGCCCTTGTAGTGGACCTAGGTCTATCGTAACGGCTTGCGAACCAGAATTTCGCAAGGTGAACTTGATTCTGTACGTGGTTCCGTCTACCGAAGAGACCACGGCCTCACCAGTTATCGTCTTGGCCGCAGACATTGTGGCAGGTTTTGCTTGTCCTGAACGCTGTACCGGGCCGTCGGTATGTCTTTGGGTATGAGCAGTTTGGTCGGATGCCTCGTTCCCGTCTCGGCTGCATCCAGTTGACATCATCATGAGTTCGCTCAGTAATATCAGGCACACGACGGACATGTTGACGGCTCTCATTAGTTAACTCCTTTGTGCTTGACCCAGACCGGAGCAGTTTTCCACTTCCCGTGACTTTGCGGCGCCAACTTTCCATCTGCGTTCTTGTGCCAGTCCCAATGCAACTGTCCATCCCATGTGCCAATAAGCTGATTTGTGCCCTGGGCATGAGCGCCAACACGAAGAATGCTCTTTGCAAAGGGTTCTGCCATTGCTTTACTTGAATTACAACCAGGGAATATATTAAAGGGGACAGATACCTTAATTATTTCCTTTTCGGTTTTGGCCCTGGTTTTTGTTTCTTTATAACCCAGCGAATCAGCCCTTCCAGCCGTTCGATGAACTCCACCGACCCACAAGGTCGGCCTGTCGTTGTCTTCTGACAAATCACCTTTGCACCCTCGTCGTCCGCCGACGATAGCCAAGCCGACCAGTCGTCAACATGATCGGACTGTTCCAGGTTACCCGATAATAACGGGTCGATTCGCAAACCGCAATGTGCTGCCGCACTGCTCCAGGGGTATTGCTCGGCCTGCTCGACCAGTCCGGCACAAACAGGATTTCGCTCGACGTACCGAACGGCTGACCAAAGATAGGAATCGTCCAATACCGATGAGAAACATCGTCCCTGCCAGAGATGTCCGCTCTCATGCAACTTGCGATTGACGTGTGAAGAATACGCCTGATGCGTATCCCGCATCGTCCTGCCCAGAGAGGTTTCGTCCTTCGGAACCACCACCAGATGAATGTGGTTGGTCATCAAGCAGTACGCCAAAAGGTCCAAGCCGTACCGCTGTTTGTAGTCGGCCAGGAACATCAGATACTTCTGCCGGTCGGCTTCGTCGAAAAATACATCCGATCGGCGATTGCCACGCTGAGTAACGTGATGTGCGAGGCCGGGAACCACAATGCGGGCTACTCGAGGCATAATAGAAAGACTAACCACTATTTATAAACGCCGTCAAGTACTCTATTATGGTATCTGTCCCCATAATGAAACTGACCTGTTTTTTCCTCGGCGCGAAGCGAATTATGGGGTATAATCATACTGAACGTAATGGGAGGTTAGTGTCTATTTACAGTGAGGCCGTTTCGTCTATCGACAGACCAATTAAGGGAAAAACAATGAAGACCGTAGTCCCATTGATTCTGTGCCTGGGAATTGCCGCTTCCGTGGTTTTGCTTGTAAGGCGAGATACCGCGCCCGTCGAGATAACACCCGGCAGTGCGAGCGAAGCGGGAAAAGACAGCTCGGAATTGCCGCCGGAAATAACCGGTTGGACCAACACAAAAACCGGAAATCAGCAACTGGGCTTTCTCGTAAGTCAGGGTGAAGACATCGATTTCAGTATTACCACGAGCGGCGCCCCGGACGACTTCACCTGGACGGTCAACGGCGTGGACCAATCCAACGACGATCCTACCTTCCATTTTACCATTCCTTCCCAAAACGGCATCTGGAGAATATCGGCCCAGACCGCCCGCAGGGAAACAATTACCGCCGACGGCGTCGGAAGTTATGAAGACATCAGTCTGGATATTGTCTATCCCGACCGTGTTACGTGGATCGTAGCCACTACTACCACCGGAACGGCCAATGTCTATTACCAGGCATCGGATCAGTCCATCAGGATAGAGAGCGGCTGGACGACGCCCGGGCACATTGCACAGTGCATAAACAATACCTCTATCATTCAGGAGGTCTCGCCGAAAATATGGCTCGTCAAAAAGGATATCAGGGTCGCATCCGGTGCGCAACTGTATGTCAGCACCATTGACACGGACGAGTTCCGGCTGCTGGGCGAGAGTGTTGACGCAAACATATTGTCCTCGGGCTTTCTTTGCATTAACGACGTGGTCGTCAAATCCTGGAATACGGGAATCGGCAATTACGAAAACAACGATTATGGAAGCAGTCGGCCTTACATTCTGCTCAAGTCGAATTCCACCGGTGAACTTGAGAGAAACAGCATATTCGGACTGTCTCTAATCAGGATCGAATGGGCCGACGGGGGTTCAAAGTTCTATCATAACACCATAACCGACTGCTGGGGAGGGATATATTACGTGGAGTTGGACAACCTCGAGATATGCTACAATACGCTGACGGAGATATGGGGGGGTTCCATTTATAACTATCACAGGCAGTGCAATAACATACTCATATTCAGGAACCACGCGAGTTCGCTGCCGGCAGGAGGAGCGGCTATATCCGTCGGCAGGGGGACAAATGTTGTTGTCGCCTACAATACCGTCGGCAGTTCCGGTTGGAACGGTATCGCCATGGCGCAGACGGAATATTCATATTGCGGACACAATGAAGTTTATTCAGAAGACGCGCCTGGTGGACGATATATTATTCATAACGGGATGGATTGGCACGGGGCCAAGAACTCAATCGCGGAGTATAATTACATTCATGATTTAGATTCCGGTGATAACGGATACTATATCGACGGCTCGACAGTGGAACTGTACAACATAACCTTCAGGCACAACATTGTGAGAAATGTGCCTTCCAGAGGAATGGCGATCGACAACGGGCACGACTGCGCAATAATCGATCTGGTCAGTGAGAATAACGGCGCTGACGGGCTTCAATTCTACGCTTCAACCGGCTACAATTTCCACACCGCAGGCAATTGGGACATAGTAGATTCGACTTTTACCGGTAACGGCGGAAATCCGATTGATCTGGACAA
>DAOVLV010000071.1 GCA_030631085.1 Planctomycetales bacterium
ACCAGACCTTCACGCTCCATGCCCGGGCAGCGCCACTGGATGGGGTTGAGCACTTCGATACCGGTTACTTCAATCAAATCCGGGATTACTTCCCGAGCGGCTCCGTCTGTATGGTAGAAGATGTGGATTCCGTGACTCCTGGCGAGGTCGGCCATTTTCTTCTGGTTCGGGAGGATGAATTTGCGAATCTGCTCCAGCCCCATCAGCAGACCGGTCTGACTGCCGAGGTCCTCTGCCACGTATGTCAGGTCAACCCGCCCGTCGGCAATGTCCCACATCCGCTCGTTGAGGCCATAGTGGAAGTCGAACAGGTGGGTAAAGATGGCTTCGGCGATTTCCGGCTCGACGAGCAGGTCCATCATCGCCTGTTCCATACCTCGCATCTGGCAGTAGGTAAGGTATGGTTCATAGCCGCCGCAGCGGACGGCCCGGCGGCCTGGAATGTCGGCGACCTGCCCTGTAAATTTTTCCCAGTCGTGGTCGTCGGGGCTTGGCCATTTGAATTCGTGAACCTGCTCGACCGTCGTTACGTCGGCCAGCGGGTGGTTGATTACTTCAGAGTATTCGCCCTCGCCGTAACTGACCGCCCTATACCGCAGGCCCCATATATCGGCTTGGGGATCGTCGGGATGATGAGATACCGTTCGCTCCGCGTCGATCAGGTGAACGCCGTCGATGTGCAGTTTATCGTAAAGGGCCTCGACGTCGTTGCATTTGAGGTCTTTGAGAAGTCGCTCGGTTACTTCATCGGTAGCCCAGTAATCTGTGGGTATCCGGTCCGGCTTCTCACGATTCAGCAGTGCAAGCCAACGCTCGCGCGGTGTCATTGACATCTGGTTTTCTCCTATCGTTTTAGTTTTGGTAGGCTGGGACGGAGCGAAGTGGAGTCCCACCTTCAACCTCAAACAAAGGTGGGACTCCGCTCTGCTTCGTCCCGGCCTACCGTTTCAATATCTGGAACAGGTTAATGTGCTCGTCGGTCCACAGGTCAATACGGTCGAAATCGCTCCGCGGGGCAGTGGCGGCTGCCTGGATTACCTTTTGATTTATAAAACTCCCGTCGCGCGTCAGAATTATCCAATCCGATGCGAAAATGCCCTCTGCCTCGTTTTCGTCGTTCTGAATCCAGGCGGTTTTCAGATTCAGATGCCGGGCCATTTTCCATATTACCGATTGCAGGTCAAGGTGTACGGTCGAAACGTGCATTGCGATAACGCCGTCGGATTTGAGGTGCCGCAGGAATATCTCGAATGCCTCCACCGTCAGCAGGTGGACCGGAACGGCATCGCTGCTGAAGGCGTCGAGAATGAGCAGGTCGAAATTTTGCGCCGGTTCCGCCTCCATCGACAGCCGTGCATCGCCCATAATCACGTCCACGTCGGCTTGGCAATCGTTCAGGTACGAGAATCGCGTGCGGGCGACGTGTTCGACGTCCGGGTTGATTTCATAGAACCGGATGCGGTCGCCTTTTTTTCCATATGCGGCGATTGTCCCGACGCCAAGCCCGACGACGCCGATGTGCCTGTTCTCCTGTCGCTGGAAAAAACGCAGGGCCAAGCCTCCGCCGCCGGTGGGGCCGTAGTATGCCGTCGGTTTGTGACGTTTGGTCCCGGCGACGAACTGCAATCCGTGAAATGTCGTTCCGTGCTGGAGGACAAAGCGGTGCTTTGTCGGATCATTGCGGTCGTTCTCCCAGACGGTCAGGACGCCGAAAAAATTGCGAGTGTTCGAGACCGCGATCTTATTGGCGTCGCCGCGATGCCCCTCGGCGAAAATGGCTGCGACGCCGACGGCGACAATCAGGCCTGTCCACACCCATCTGCGAGAGCCTCGGCGGAGCACGGACTTTTCATCTGCCAGCAGCACGAACAGGCAGCACGCCAGCAGGCCGAGGTGAAGTTCGAGGTAAGTATTAAACACCAGCGGCGCGATAACCGCGACGAAAACCCCGCCGATCGCTCCGCCGGTTGCGATCATCAGGTAGTATCCCGTAAGGCGATGCGGAGCGGGCCTGAGGCGGTACAACTCACCGTGACAGACCATGCAGCAGGCGAACAGAACGGCAGAGTACATTATTATCTGCTGAATAACGGACAAATCCACGTTCCATGCCCGCACCAGAGCCACGGTAATGATGGACAAAATAAACAGGCCGAGGAAGACCGGGCGGACGTACCACCTTTCATGATGGAAGCAGATGATAAACGACAACAGGTAAATGCACAGCGGCAGTATCCAGAGGAAGGGAATAACGGCTACATCCTGGCAGATTTTATTGGTTACCGCCAATAATTCGACCGACGCGCCGGCAGGAAGGGCAAGCCAGAGCAAGCGGGTTCCGAGTTTCGGAGGTTGTTCCGACAGATTCGTCTGCCTACTTTTTGAGGGTACGTCGATGGACTTGCTTTTCCAAAGCCGCATCGCGCAGACGCCGGCGAAGACAGCAAACGCGCCGAGGCTCCAGGACCATATATTCGCCTGCGTCGCGCGCGAGAATGCCGGTTCGATGATAAACGGATAACTAATCAGCGCCAGAAGCGATCCGGCATTGGAGAGCGAGTAAAGACGGTAGGGCGAAGCGGCTGGATTCGTCCTGTGGAACCAGTTTTGCATCAAAGGCCCGGTGGCTGAAAGGACGAAGTAGGGCAGGCCTATGCAGGCTGACAGGAGCAGCAGGATTCGCAGTGTCGGTAAATCCGCGCCTTGGGGCTTCCACCCAGCCGACGGTATAATCGGAAGCATCGCCAGTGCGGCGACGATAAAAACAACGTGAACAATTGCCTGTGTGCGAGGCTTGAGATAGCGGGCGATAAAGTGAGCGTAGGCGTACCCGCCCAGCAGGAAGACCTGAAAGAACAACATGCAGGTCGTCCAGACCTCCGGACTTCCGCCGAACCAGGGAAGGATGTACTTGCCGATTAATGGCTGGACCTGAAAGAGCAGGAACGCTCCGAGGAACACAGCCGGCGCGAAAATTAACAATGAATCCCGTTTGTTCATAGTCGGGCAATAATATCAGGTGAACGGCGAAAAGGGAACTTCCGTATTTCCGCGTTACGGGAGTTGTTCGACCAGCGTTTTGAGCAGGGTTTTTGTGGGCATGGTTTTTGCCCCTGCCGGCGTCATCCATCGGCAGGAGTGGTGGTTTTCAGCGAGCATTTTCTCAACCCGCTGCACGGCAAGGACTACTGAAGAATGGTTCTTGCCCATGAATTGTCCGATTTCGGGGAAACTCATTCTCGTGTGTCGGCGGGTCAGGTACATCGTGACGGCGCGGGCGAGGCTGACGGTGTGCGTTCGTCGTGATGAATGAATGTCCGCCGGTGTGATTCCGAAGAATGCCGACGTAACTGTTTCGATCTCGCCGAGCGTTACCGCGCTGTCGGTTCTAACGAGGTGGTCGGCAAGGACGTCGCGGGTCAGATCGAGTGTTATCGATTCGCCCGCGAGTTTCGCCAGGGCCGACAGTTTTACCAGCGCGCCTTCCAGTTCGCGGACCGAGCCGTGGATGTGCATGGCTATATATTCCACTACGTCGCGCGGCGCGGGAAGTTTCATCTTCAAAGCGAGCCTGCGGAGAATTTTGATTCTCGTTGCCCGGTCGGGCGGGTCGATCCTGACGACCATTCCCGAAAGGAATCGGCTGACGAGTTGTTCGGTGAGTCGTCCGAGCAGGCGCGGGTGAGCGTCCGAAGCCATTACGATCTGCTTATCTGCGCCGTGGATGGTGTTGAAGGTGTGAAGGAACTCTTCCTGCGTAGCCTTCTTGGCCGCGAGGAAGTGAACGTCGTCGATGACCAGCAGGTCAAGCCGACGATAGGCCTTCCGAAACGCATCTGTTTTTTTGTACCTTATTCCCTGGACGAAATCGTTCGTGAACCGCTCTGCGGTGATGTATTTCCATGTAAGTTTTTTCCCGTTGTTGTTTTTGGCGACTGCGTTGCAGATTCCCTGAAGAAGGTGAGTTTTACCCACGCCGCAGGTTCCGTGGATAAATAGCGGGTTGAATGTTACCTTGCTGTTCTGAGCGACGGAAAGCGCCGCCGAGTATGCCAGTTTATTCGATGTTCCGGTTACGAAATCCCCTAATTCATACCGCAGCCTGGGTGCCGGCGCTAATTTTTGTCGGGCAGTTCCAGCCGTTCCACGATCCACGAGGTTTGCCTGGACGTCCAGCTGACGTCCGCGAAGACGCCCGCTCAACGTCGGGTCCACGGAGACTGTTACGCGCCTTCGCCGACCGGTAACTTCCCTGCTTGCTGCCGCCAGGTCTTCCGCGAAGTGGCTTTCGATCCACCCGGCGATAAACGGATTGGCAGCGCCGACCTTGACGTCCTCGTTTTCGACGGAGACCTGCGCGGCGTTCTTGAACCATGCGTTAAATTTCTGTGTGCCGATTCGCCGATGAACAGCCTCAAGGACTGCGTCTGTCGGGTCCGTTCGGACACGTGCACCTGTTTCGGCGGACATTTTCTATTCCTTTTTCGACCGGGCAGCAATACCGCTGGAAACACACCAGTTCTCGCGGTATCGATCAAACCTGACCTGAAATCCTGCTTTATGAAACTCAACCGATACATACGAATTTATCATCGACTCGACTGCTGTCAAAGTGGTAATTGTCGCTTTTCTTATCCACATCAAGTCAAGCCTCGCTTGCAGTGAAACTTGCGAAGCAAAGTTTTTTTTCATTCACCGGTTATGCACAAAATTTCCACGAAGAGCGACTGCATCCCTGCTGATTTTTAGAAATTTGGTATTTGACAATCGACAATTGGCAATCGACAATTGGCAATTGGCAATTGAAGGAGTCTTTACAGTGAGATACTTCGTAGCAATTCCGGCATTGTGTCTGGTTTTTGCGTTACTGACAGCCTCGGCTGAACCGGTTCCCAAACCCGGCGTGGTGGCGAGAAGCTGGGAATTAAAATTCGAGTACACAACGCCCCAGCCGTTTGATATCCAGTTGCCCGGATGGAAGGAAAAGCGGACCTTCTGGTACATGCTTTACACGGTAACCAATCGAAGCGGCGCTGATCGTATCTTCGTACCGGAGTTTTGCCTGTACACCGATACCGGCGATGTCCGTCGGGGCGGTGATCGGGTTCCCGCCGGGGTATTCCAAGCCATTAAAAAACGCCACAATAATCCGCTATTGACGGATATGGCCTTTATTACCGGGAAGGTACTCCAGGGCACCGATAACGCCAAAGACGGCGTGGCGATATGGACGGATTTTGACCACAAAGCCCGTGGTTTCGACGTATTTGTGGCAGGGCTTAGCGGCGAGCGGAAAAAGATAAAACTGCCCAAACCCATCACCGTTACCGTTGCCGACGAGAACGGAAAAGAGAAAAAGGTAATTAAAACCGAAGTAATTCTCTCTAAAACGCTGAACCTGCGGTATTCTCTTCCCGGCGACGCATCCGCCAGGTCGGCCAACACACCCCAACTCCGGAAAAAGCAGTGGGTGATGCGGTAATTATTGCGGATTGCGGATTGTAGATTGCGGATTACAACAAGTCAGCGAGTGTATGAAATCCGCAATCTACAATCCGCAATTAGGAAATCGGTTCAAACCTTGCACAACATCCGTGCCGACATGCAGTGCCGGAAAAATTTAGCCGGACACGCTTGACGCCGCATTGTTACGATTGTAGAATAATGGCGGTTCGGTGGGGTTTGGTACTCGTTTTGTCGATGATTATTGAGGTAGGAAATGGCACATAAAAAGGGACAAGGTTCTTCTCGTAACGGCAGAGACTCGAACGCCCAGCATCGTGGCGTCAAGCGATTCGGCGGTCAGACGGTATTGGCCGGTACGATTATCGTTCGTCAGTGCGGCACTCCCAAGAAACCCGGGGTCAACGTCGGAATAGGACGCGATAACACACTCTTCGCCAAAAGCGACGGATGCGTACGCTTTCGCGGGCGCTTCGTGGACGTCGTCTAATTTCCAATTTTCAATTTCCAATTTCCAATTGAGAAGAAAAAAAGGCGGAGCACTGTAGCCGCGATGCCTGTGGCTATTTGTCTATCTTTTTTTTCTTCTTTTCAATTGGAAATTGAAAATTGTAAATTGGAAATTGAAATGTTTCTGGACGAAGTGAACATTATGGTAATCGCCGGTAACGGCGGGGATGGGTGCGTAAGTTTCCGGCGCGAGAAATTCATTCCCCACGGCGGCCCGGACGGGGGAGACGGGGGAAACGGCGGGAGCGTTTATTGCCTGGCTGACTCTGCCGTCAACACACTCTATCACCTTGCCGGCAAACACCATTGGAAAGCCACCCACGGCGGCAGGGGAATGGGTAAAAAATGCCATGGCCGCAACGGTGTCGATGTTGTCGTTCGCGTCCCGCCCGGAACGATTATCCACGATGCCGAGCACGGCGTGGTGCTCAAAGACCTCGCCGAAGAGGGCCAAAAGGTTTGCGTCGCGCAAGGCGGCCACGGCGGCAAGGGCAACGTCCATTTCGCCACTTCAACCCACCAGACCCCGCGCGAAGCCGTACCGGGTAAGTCAGGACAGACCCGCCGGCTTCACATGGAACTCAAACTCGTTGCCGACGTAGGGCTTGCAGGGCTGCCCAATGCCGGTAAAAGCACGCTCCTGCGACGACTATCCGCCGCCAGGCCCAAAGTGGCTGATTATCCGTTCACTACGCTTGAACCGGTTCTCGGAATCGTGGAACTATCAGGGCATCGGCGGTTCGTCATGGTTGATATTCCGGGGCTTATCGAAGGCGCGCACCGTGGCGTGGGGCTGGGCGAGGAGTTTCTCAGACACGTCCAGCGGGCTTCGATTCTCGTCCATATCGTCGATATTTGCCCGCAGACCGGCGATGCCGTCGAAAATTACCACACGATCAATGACGAACTGCGACAGTATTCGTTAGAACTAGCCGAAAAACCGCAGATCGTCGTCGCAAACAAAATGGATCTGACCGACAGCGACGAGGCCTTGAAGCGATTCACCGATGCCGTCGAATGCGATGTCATCGCCATATCCGCCGTTACCGGAAAAGGTCTCGACAAACTGACCGAACGAATATGGAAAGTGCTCAAAGACAGGGACCAGGGATTTGGGACTTGGGACCAGGGAAAAGAAGAAGAAAGAAACATATGAGAATTGTAGGCTGGGCCGAAGCGGAGCGAAGGCCCACCTTTTTGTCTCGTCGATACCATGTTACGCATTGGGCTTAGAATTTTAGGAGTGATTGCCGTTACAGTTCTGGCGGTATCCCTGTCAGTGTTGTTCGGTGCCGGTCCGGGAAAAGAGGCTGGCCCAATATTGGCTTTTTTCGGCGCAGTGTCATTCTTCTTCGCCGAAAATTTAGAGTTCGTAATCGTAGGAAAGTGGGGATGGGTAACGCAGAGTTCGCCGCCCACCGTATTTAGAATTCTCGGCGTGGTGCTATGGATCCTAGCCGCCGTTTGCATTTTTCTGTGGCATTCATGATATTAGGATTAGGGAAAGTAGGCCCACCTCACGCTGTTGGAGAAAGAAAATGTTGGGTCTGCTTGTCGGCAGACATGCCGACCCAGCCTACCATTGGTAAAAACAAGCCCCGGAGGGGCTTGGGACTGTGCAACCGGGTACATGCTTTACACTTTGTACCGGGCACATGGTTTACACCTTGTACGATACATAGGCGAAAGGAGCGTAGCCTATGCCGTGGAAGGAAACCTGTGCCATGGAAGAACGTATGAAGTTTATCGTCAATTATCAAAAACAAGAGTACTCGAAGGCTGTACTG
>DAOVLV010000247.1 GCA_030631085.1 Planctomycetales bacterium
CGAGCGCCGCAGGAGTATTTCCCGACGCTGCGATTCCTGAAAATGGGTATGGAAAAGACCGCCCGACGACGACGCCTGGAGCATTGGCTTCTGCTGCTGATACGCTCTGCGCTGCTGGCGCTGCTGGCGATGGCGCTGGCTGAACCCATCCTGAAATCAACTTCCGGTTTCTTCTCGGACAAGCGTTTCGCAGCCGTCATTATCGTCGATAATTCTTATTCGATGGGCGTCAGTCGAGGCGGCGAGTCGCGTTTGGACGTGGCTCGGCGCGAAGCGTCCAAACTCCTCGGCGGAGCCGACAGACCATCGGCGGCCGCTTTGATACTGACCAATTCATCCGACCGCCCCGAAAATCTGCGGAGCGACCTTGAAGTCCATCGGCAGAAACTTTCGCAGGCCGGTTTGTCTTCGTCCCGGGCCGATATGTCCGAACGTGTCAGGGGGGCGCTGACGCTGCTGAAGAACAGCACCGCCCCGCAGAAGGCGATTTACATCTTCTCCGACATGCAGCGGATAAGTTTTGAAAATTTAGCCAAATATGATACCGCCGGTGTGCCGCTGATGCTGGTGGACTGCTCCGGCGGCGTCAAAGCGGTCAACGTCGGGATCGAGAAGATGAAGATTACCGGAAGCCGGATCGCCGGACGGGAAATGAAATTCACCGCTACGCTGATTAATTCCTCTGCGACGGACAAGGAGGCGCACGTCTGGCTTCAGGTCGATGGAGCCGAAGTCGGTGAACCGGTGCGGAAAATCCTGCCAGCCGCCAAAGACGACGCCCCGTCCGGGACGGATGTGCAATTCGTTCACGCTTTCGGCGAGCCGGGCGTCCACGTCGGCCAGATCGCTATCAGGGAGGCAGACGACCTTACCGTCGATAACGTCCGCCGCTTCAGCCTTCGGATCGGCGGCGAAATCCGCGCGCTACTCGTCGCCGGAAGCGGTCAGGTCGCCGGCTATAACCCGACCGCGTCGTCCCATACCCTTACCGCAGCCCTGGATTCAGTCGATGTCTGGTCCATTCGACGACGGACGGTAATATCCAGCCGGTTCGACGCCGACTCCCTGACCGGAGTGCAGGCGGTGTTCTTCGCCGATGTTCCGGAATTCACCGCCGACCAGGCCGCCGCCGTGGTCGAGTTCGTGCGGAGCGGAGGTTCGGCCGTCTTCTTCCTCGGTCCAGCCGTTAAGACATCAAATTACAACGAGCGTTTCTCCGGTATGCTTCCCGGTCGGATCACTCAAGCCATCGGACAGGTCGGCATGGAGGCCCAGGGACTCCGCGCGGTCAAAAACCTTCGCCATCCGTATCTGGAAGGGCTGTACGAAACGCCCGCCGATTATCGCGAAGTCATCATCCAGCGATACTACCGCATGGAGCGCCTTATCGGAGACCATGAAACCGTCCTTTCATCACCGGCTGGTGATCCGATTCTCTCGACCAGGGATTTCGGATCCGGCCGGGTCATTCTGGCGACCACCACCGCCGGGCGGGAATGGAATAACCTCGCCACTACAAACCTGCTGCTTCCGATGGTAACGCGGATATGCTTCGCTTCGGCTGAACATCTCGGAGCCGACAACACCTTCAGCGCCGGTTCTGCCGTTACGATTCGCTTCGGCGAGGGCGTCGAGGGCGTTACCCGCCCAGGCGGGTCTTCGACCGGTAAATCGACTGTGAATGTTACGACGCCTGACGGCTCTATCGAGGTCCTTACGATCAGCGACGGTTCGGATGCGGTGTTCACAAAAACGAATCAGCCCGGCATCTATCGGTGGAAAGTCGCCGCTGACGGTCCGGCTAGCGCGTTCGCCATTAATCCCGCCGGCGTCGAAAGCGACTTATCCGCTATCGCGCCTGAGGCGCTGACCGAAGCGATAAGATCGCAGAATGACGAGGTGGGCGTCTATTTCGGCGGGACGCTGGACGACGTTCACAAATCCGCAGCCGAAGCAGCCGCCGGGGACAACCTCTGGGACCGACTCCTGGCCGTCGTAATACTCCTGCTGGTAATCGAAGCCGTCGTCGCCAACCGCTTCCGACGCGGCAGCGAATTAACCCCCGCCCACCTGAACCCATCCCTGGCGGCGTAACCGAATTGACAATTGGCAATCGGCAATCGACAATTGCTTTCCTTATGGGCGCGATAACTACTCCTGAAGAAGTCAAACTGATTTCCGGGATGATCTCCGGAAGCAGGAAGATTCTCACCGAAGCGGCTGGGCGCCTCAAAAGGGAATTCGGCCCGATTGATATTACCGGCGAGGTGATGGAGTTCGACTTCACGCATTACTACGACGAGGAGATGGGGGCAGGACTGCTTCGGCAGTTCGTCGCGTTTGGAAAACTCATCGACCCGGAAGAAATCGTCGCTATTAAAAGAATAACCAACGACATTGAAGACAATTTCGCCGAAGGCCCGAATCGCAAAGTCAATCTCGATCCCGGATACATCACCGAAAGTAAACTCATTCTCGCCAGCACAAAGGATTTTTCCCATCGTATATATCTTTCAGACGGTATATACGCCGAGGTAACACTGATGTACGTCCGGGGCCGGTGGGTTTCGCAGTCTTATACATTCCCCGATTACGCATCGGGGCGTTATGATGATTTCCTGACGAAGGTGCGAGACTCGCTCCGGGCGAAGTTGGGAAGAAAAGGACATACTAAATGATAGAACTTTCCGCAGCCGCTGCCGTGGGTCTGGCTTTTGTCCTGTCTCTTATCGGGACGGTACTGATGCGGAAGCTCGCCTTGTCGCTGGGTTTTATCGACCAGCCCGGACGGGACCGCCTGCATCGCAAGCCCACACCGCTCCTGGGCGGCGTAGCCATTACCGCGGCGATACTCATTCCGAGCATTCTGGCGCTGGTTCTTGCGCGGGTCTGGTCGGTCGCGGGCGCGCCGGATTGGCTTCCGAAAGAACTATCTGTTCACATCGCCGGCGCTGTCGCAAAGACGCCGCTTGCGATGGTAATCCTGGCAGGATGTCTGCTCCTACACGTCGTCGGGCTGATAGATGATCGCAAGCATCTTGGCCCATGGCTGAAACTCGCTGCCCAAATTCTCGCAGCCTGTGCGGTCGTATTCATCGGCAAGGTACGATTGCTGGAAATGGTGGGTGAACCTTTCAGCAGTATCGCCAGCATATTGTGGCTGGTGCTGATTACCAACGCGTTCAATCTTCTGGACAATATCGACGGGTTGTCTGCCGGTGTGGCGGCGATATGCTCGGCGGCATTGCTTACCGCTGCTGTGGCATCGGGGCAATTGTTCGTAGCCGGTTGGCTTTGCCTGCTATTGGGCGCGTCGCTGGGGTTTCTGGTATTCAATTTTCCACCGGCGAAGATTTTCATGGGCGATGCCGGTTCGCTGGTGCTTGGTTTCATGCTGGGCGTGCTGAGCATACTGACGACGTACTATCACGGCGGGTCCTGTGGTGTGTTATACAGCGTCTTCGTACCGGTGGTGCTACTGGCGGTTCCGTTGTACGACACTCTCAGCGTGGTGCTGATTCGTATTCGCAGCCGGCGCAATCCGATGATCGGCGACCAGCGGCACTTTTCGCATCGCCTGCTGGGGCGCGGGATGAGTCCTCGCAAGGCGGTTATGACGATCTATCTCGCCACGGCTGCGACGGCTGCCGGCGCGTCGCTGCTTCCTCACGTCAACCAAACCGGCGCGATACTGGTTTTTGCCCAGACGGTCGGTATCGTGTCGATTATCGCCCTGCTCGAATCCGCCGACGGTAGGGACAAACCATGACCGGCGACGGAAACCGCATCGCCAGTCGCCTCGAAGGCGCTGCGATGATGTGTATCCTGGCAGTGCTTGCAGCCAGACCTTTCGCAGCCGAGATGCCTTTCCGCACCTCGCAACTTGTCTTCGCCGTTGCCGACAACGGGCAGATTCCCCATAAATCGCCGGACGAACTTCTGCGGGTTACTTTCGCGATGATACTGCTGGCGGGGGTTGTGCTTTGCACAATCTCACAGGCAATCCGGCGGAAATATCGACCCGGGGGAATGATTCTTACCGTGTTGATTCTTGTTTTCTCGGCATGGACGTTCACCGGCGTGATAAGGGCTGTGGATGTCCGCGGCGCGCTGATTGGATGGTTTGAGCAGACGAGCATTCTCCTGGCTGCGATGGCGATGGCGTATCTTGTCGCCCGCAGGCCGGGGCGGGCGAGGCTGGTTGTCGTGGTCCTCGTCGC
>DAOVLV010000361.1 GCA_030631085.1 Planctomycetales bacterium
GTTGCGGTCAAAGGCGACGATTTTCTTGTCGCCGGCGACATAGACGGTGTCGTCAGGACCGACGGCTATGCCGCGAGCGACTTTCAAGCCGGTTTCAATCGGCAGGAGTTCCTTGTAGTGAATCAGGTTCGGGTCGGTCTTGCGGTATTGCCTGGAGTCATAGACGAATTGTTCTCCGAGTCCGCTACCGCTCTCGCCGAACGGGTCGAATCGCAGGATGACGACAACCGCCGACGCTATCGCAACAACTATGACCACAGCGATAATCGCGCCGGTTTTCGAGATGCTTCGTTTTTCGCTCATTTTTTTCTAACGTCCAGACATTTCATTGTCTTCGAATCCCGAACGATAAGCCTTCCGCCGGCGATAGCCATCGGCGCCCACGAATCGACACCGGTAAACACCTTCGCCCGCGCCAGTTGCCTGTAAGCCGTCGGCGTCGCCTCAAGCAGCGTCAGCACGCTGTGATCGTCCATAACGAAAATCATGTTGTCGGCGATAATGTAAGGCCCGCCGAAGGGTCCGAAACGATTTGCCGATCCGCTGGTCCAGACCTGCCGGCCTTGAAGGTCCAGGCAAACCATCTGTTCCTTTAACTCGCCTGCGTCCTTGCTTGTTACGCCGAAAATATGGTCTCGATAGAAGATGGGCGTCTGCATCTCCGAGCCGAAGACCTTCTGCTCCAGGTCGAATAATTTCTTCGGGACGATTTTACCGTTCTGCTCGGTCAGTCGGATCATCATGCTTCCGGCGCGATATCCGCCGGACAGGAATATCCGCCCGCCGGGGATAATTACCGGCGACGGCGCGTTGGAGGTTGGAACCCGCCAGCCGGAGTATTCCCAGAGGATTTTCCCGTCGCCCGCCGATACCCCAACCACCCCGCCGCTTGCGCAATAGACGTACATTCGCTTACCGCCCCACAGCATCGGCGTAATGGACGAATGTGTCATTTTCCAGGAGTGCGGATTGGGCGCTTTCCAGACGACCTCGCCAGTGGCGCAATCGACGGCTATCATCATGCTGGTCCCGGCCGGGGCGATAATGGCCTTACCGTCGTCAATCATCGGGCATTGGGAGGTGTACCACAACGGGACTTTCGTACCGTATTCGTGCACCAGGTCGATCCCCCAGAGGAATTTTCCGCTCTGCGCGTCGGCGCACATGACGTGGCAAGCAGGGCCGATGGTTACGGCGAATTTTTCGGTAACCGCCGGAACGGTCCGGCTGATTCCGTGCTGACTGGCGAGGCCGAGCCGATACCCAAGCCGCCATATCTCTTTCCCGTCGGCCAGTGACAGGCATCGCAGCGTGTCAGCCTGTTTGTCTTCGTCGTAATCGAGGACATAGACCTTCCCGCCGAGTATTGCGGCCCCTGCGTATCCTTCACCCATTTCGACCGACCATAGCGCCGCTGGCCCGGTCTTGTCCCAGTACCTGGTCAGCGGGACGGTCTCGGTGCTTATGGTGTTGCGGTTGGTCCCTCGAAATTGAGGCCAGGCGCCGGGCAGGTTCGCCGGTTTTGCGGCCCCTGCGACAAAAACGGGCGGGAAAACCGGAACGTATTTGACTGGATCTAACTGCACGACAACCGGCAATCTCTGGTTGAGGTCCATTCCCGGCCCGCCACGGAGCCACAGATTCAACAGGACCACCCCGGCAGCGGCGACCGAAGCCGGTATCAGTATCCCGATAATGACGGAAACGATTTTCATAATTGCTTTATTCGCCTCTCAATGCCGATAACATCGGGCCTCGCAATGCCGATGCGGTCGCCAGATATATCCACAATATCCCGCCGCAGGCCACCGCTGCAAGTGTCAGCAGCAGCGAAAGATATGGCACCGCGCCGCCGGATGAACGCAGCGCCGGAATAACCGCCACAAAACCGGCCAACGAACCGCACAATAATCCCGCCGCCAGTAAGACCCAATGTTCGTAAAGCACCAGCAGACCGACCTTTTGGCGAGTGAATCCCACCGCCCGCAGCAGCGCAAGTTCGCCCCGACGCTCCAGCACATTCCGCAACACCACCACTCCAAGAGCAACACTGCCAAGCAGCAGCCCCAAACCGCCCAATACCTGGAATATCGAAAGATAGGTATTGTGAACGGCGTAGAATGCCGCCAATCTCTCGGAAGTCGATGTCAATTCCAGGCCTGCGTCGGCGAGCCTGCGATTGGCGGTAAGCGTTCGTGTCAGGCTTTCGGCCTCGCCGGGTGGGACGTCTATCAGGAACGCGCGGTATCCGCTTTCGGAACCGAAACGCCCGGTGAAATTCCGCTCGGAAATTATCAACCCGCCCTGGAGAATCGACCCAGCCAGCGACCCGACCAGGCGAATCTGAAAGGTTTTTCCCTGCTCGTCGGTGTAATCAAGCGTGTCGCCGACGGATTTGCCCAATGCCCAGACGATAGTGGCCTGATCGGCGACGGCGGGGATCGCGCCGTCGGTTATGCGGCGTTCCAGCAGCCGCCACGGCTCGTCGGTTTTCCCGATAGTCTTTGCGAAGGTGAACCGCCCGTGCAGTTGTTCGGGTTCGACGCCCATAATCCTCGGCCTTTGCGGGCGGTTCAGGTTGAGGCAACTGGCGTCGTCGCCGTCGTGGATGCGGAACCGGACGCATTGGGTATCTTCGAGGTCGCCCGGAACCGGTAGCGCGCTCTCGCCGTACAGTGCGAACCCACCCGTAGGCGAGGTTCTGCCGGCATCTTCGCGGTGAACCTTCCGATTAGCGCCGACTGCGACGATAAGAAAAACCCCGCACGCCAACAGCGCCACCGTCGCCAGCGACCGTCCAGGCCGACGCCCCGTATTTCGCATGGCCAGGCCGGATAGTGTCATTTCCGCCGAACGCGACAGCCTTGATATCCACGCACGGGCAAATGCCAAACCTCCAATGAGCAGAACAGCACCGGCTGCGAAGAATACCGTCGGTGCA
>DAOVLV010000390.1 GCA_030631085.1 Planctomycetales bacterium
CGCGCGTGAAGCGTGCCTTCGCGTGCGGTGGTAATGAGTTTCTCGATGAAGGGGCGCAGTTCCTTGGCCTTGGCCGGCGTGGTTCTAATCGCGCCGTGCTCGATAAGGGACGCAGCGAGGTTCCGTCGCATGGCTTTGCGATGGGACGTCGAACGGGACAATTGTTTTCCTGCAATACGGTGACGCATGATTGTTACCTTCGTTTTCTACCGGATTTCATAATGAACTTACTCGGCGGATTCAGTTTCGGCCTTTTCGGGAACGGGCGCTTCGACATTCATACCGAGCGTCAATTTCATGTCCGCGAGTTTTCGCTTCACTTCGCGGAGGGAGGTTTTACCGAAGGATCGCACCTTCAGCAGCTCGGCTTCGGTTTTGGTCGCCAGGTCCATGACGGTATGTATTTTCGCGGCATCGAGGCAATTATTCGACCGGACGGACAATTCGAGTTCGTGGATTGTCATGTTAAGTTTCTTTTGCAGTTCGGCGTCGAGTTCCGCCTCGGCTGCGGTCGTTCCGGTATCGATGATTGTCTCGCCGACCTCGAAATACTGCACGAACGGGTTGAGGTGTTTCCGCATTATTTTAGCGGCCTCGACCATCGCCATTTCGGGCGTAACGGTTCCGTTCGTCCAGATTTCCATGATCAGGCGGTCGTAGTTTGTCCGCTGTCCGACGCGGGTGTCTTCGGTCGAATAACGTACTCTCGTAACCGGCGAGAAAGCGGCATCGACGTTGATAATCCCGATTTCCTGGTCGGCATCCGGGTCGATCAGTTCTTCGGCTGGGACGAATCCGCGTCCGGTCTGAACGACCATTTCCATATCGAACTCAACGTTGTCGGTCAGCGTCGCCAGCACGAGGTCGGGATTGATGATCTCGATGGACGGATCGGCTTCGATCATCCCTGCGGTGATGGGTTCTGCTACAGCGCCATGCACCGTCATGACCTTCGGTTCCGGAGAATGCGATTTGACAATCAGACTCTTTACGTTGAGTATGATGTCGGTGGTATCCTCCATTACGCCTTTCATCGAGGAAAATTCATGCTCGACGCCGGCAATTTTAACGCTGACAACCGCCGCTCCTTCAAGCGAAGAGAGCAGTATTCTCCGGAGGGAGTTTCCCACAGTCGTACCGAAACCCCTTTCAAACGGTTCAATGACGAACCGTCCGTAGGTGGGTGTAGAAACGTCCTGATCCGGAACAACGCGTGTCGGTAATTCCAAGCCTCGCCATCTTGCTCGCATCGACTTTGGTCTCCGCAATAATTAGTTTAAAAGTTCGACCGGTTCAACGCCGGTATGGTTATTTGCTGCACAACTCGACTATAAGGTTTTCTTCCACCGGGATTGTTACGTCATCCCGGCTTGGCATCGCCAGAACAAGCCCTTCGAGTTTGGCTATATCCAGGCTGAGCCAGTTCTGCACATGCGGCTCGCCGAGTTCTTCCATTTGCTGCTTGATCAGGTTCTTCGATTTGTCTGACGGTTTTACGGTGATTTTGTTCCCGACTTTTACAAGTGCGGACGGGACGTTCACCTTTCGACCGTTGACGTACACATGCCCGTGTGAGACGGCCTGTCTTGCCGCTGCACGCGAGGGCGCAAAGCCCAGTTTATAGACGACGTTATCGAGTCGGCGTTCGAGCAGCCCCAGCAGGGCAGCGCCCGTGTTGGTTTTCTGCCTATCGGCCATACTGAAATACCGCATAAACTGACGCTCGAAGATGCCATAGTATCGTTTGACTTTCTGCTTTTCACGCAGTCTTATGCCGTACTCGCTGCTTCGTCTGCGACGCCAACTGTGCATACCCGGCGGGTTGTTACGCCATTGTCGCTCAAGCGGGCACTTGGCGGTTTCGCACCGCGCGCCCTTAAGCATCAGTTTGACGCCTTCGCGCCGGCAAAGCCTGCATGATGGTCCTGTATAACGCCCCATCGTTTGTATTAAACTCCTTCTGTTACTGAAACGTGTCGCATCTCTGTTCTTATTGGTTATACTCTTCGTCTTTTTCTGGGTCGGCAGCCGTTGTGCGGGACAGGGGTAACATCTTCTATTGTCGTGATTTTCAATCCTGCGCCCTGCAGCGCTGTAACAGCGCCTTCGCGTCCGGAACCCGGTCCTTTGATCTGTACTTCGACTTCCGTTACTCCCATTTTCTTGGCGCGGTAAGCGGCGTTTTCTGCCGCTCGCTGGGCAGCAAACGGCGTGCTCTTGCGAGCGCCTTTGAATCCGACATTCCCGGCAGAGCATGAACAAAGCACATCGCCGTTCTGATCGGTAATCGTTACAATCGTGTTGTTGAACGTCGCCCTGACATGCACGATCGCCCGAGCGCCGACTCGTTTTGCCTTTTTCCGAACAGCGGACATTTATCTCATCTCCTTGACGGATTTCTTTCCAGCGACGGTCTTTTTAGGTCCCTTGCGTGTTCGGGCATTTGTCTTGGTTCTCTGGCCACGCACCGGAAGACCTCGACGATGTCGCAGCCCGCGATAACAGCGAATGTCGCGCAGACGAGCGATATGCTGCTGGACCTGGCGGCGAAGCTGACCTTCAATGACGAAATCGCTCTCCAGCACCGACGCTATGGC
>DAOVLV010000005.1 GCA_030631085.1 Planctomycetales bacterium
ACCTTCGCCAAGCCGGCAGCGGAAATGTCGGCGCGACAAACGTCGGGCGCATCGTCGGGCAAAAATGGGGATACATCTGCTTTGTCCTGGACGTACTGAAAGGTTTCGGGCCTGTCCTGCTGGCGGGGTTATTCCTGCGGGGGTCGGGCGACGAGGTGATTTCGGCGTACAAACAGGCAGCCTGGTTGGCGGTGGCATTTGGGGCGATTTCCGGGCACGTGTTCAGTTTCTGGTTGAAATTCCGAGGCGGAAAAGGCGTGGCTACTTCGCTGGGCGTGCTGGTTGGGTTCTGGCCGTACTTCACCTGGGCCGGCTTGGCGGCTCTAGGTATATGGGTCGTTGTGGTGTTTATCTGGCGGTACGTTTCGCTGGCGTCGATTATCGCAGCCGGGGCCTTTCCGCTGCTGTTTATCGGCGCATGCCTGTTGTTCGATTGGTCCATCGGGCAACTCTGGCCGCTGCTGACGTTCGCAGCGGCAATGGCCGGGCTGGTCATCCTCCGCCACCAAAGTAATATCGCTCGACTCCTGAAAAGAACGGAAAACAGGATCGGGATGAGATATAATGAATGATGAACGTCGAATACTGAATGGCAAATATCGAAGAGGTATCCGATGCAATGGGGCGGGATGAATTCGTGGGTTCTGACGGTGTTGGTCGTTATCGCGGTGGCCTGCTGTGCGGTGATGCTCCTTCCGGGCAATGAATCTCCCAAAGCCGGCGATCTTGCTACCGGCCCGGTCAGTACTGCAACAGCAACGGCGTCGGCACCCGCCAGCGCCCCGACAACAACGACCGCGCCTAAATGGACGCCGCCGCGATTCAAGGCCCGCCAGAATGAACGCGACAAGATGGTGCGGGTTATCCGCGCCTACGGTCTGCGCGACAAGGCCGTCCTGAAGGCGATGGCAGCGGTGCCCAGGCACGAATTCGTCCTGCCTCGCTATTCCCGCCGGGCCTACGCCGACACGCCTCTGCCCATCGGCTACGGGCAGACCATATCCCAGCCTTACATGGTGGCCGAGATGACCCGCCTGCTGAAACTTACCCCCAAATCGCGCGTGTTGGAGATTGGAACCGGTTCGGGCTATCAGGCGGCGGTGCTGACGCATTTTACGCCGCACGTCTATTCCATCGAGATCGTCAAGCCTCTGGCCGAATCGGCCCGGAAGAAAATGAAGCGCCTGGGTTACAGCGTGGTGAATGTCCGTGCCGGCGACGGCTACTACGGCTGGCAAAAACAGGCGCCCTTTGATGCGATTATCGTTACCTGTGCGGCTGGGCGAATCCCCCCGCCGCTGATTCGCCAACTCGCCCCCGGCGGGCGAATGGTCATACCCGTCGGCCGACCCTTCGCCATGCAGTCGCTGATGCTCCTGGAAAAGCGGGCCGACGGGAGTATCAGAAGCAAATCGCTCATGGCCGTCGCCTTCGTTCCAATGACCGGCCAGGTCGGAAAGAAATAACCTCGTCATGCCGATATTGCGGACCCGTCTGACCGTCGCACTGATCTCGGGCGTAACCATTGCGCTGGAACTGGTGCTGATGCGATCCCTTGCGCTGAGGTTCTGGGACCACTTTGCTTACTTGATCATCTCTGCTGCGCTGTTGGGTTTTGCCACCAGCGGGACGGCGTTGACGCTGCTGCGGCCGGTGGTGCTGCCTCGCCGGCGGGGAGTGCTGGTCGGACTAGCGATGATGCTGGCGATAGCGATCCCACTGGCCCTGCGAGCGGCAGAGCACGTGCCGCTCAATGTCCAGGCCTTCACGCGGAACCTGCTCGACCAAGCGGGAAATTTCGTCCTGATCGAATTAATCCTTACGATACCGATGTTCCTCGCCGGTGCAGCCGTCGGCGTAACGCTGATGGACGAACCGGAGCGAATCCCCGGACACTATGCCGCCAACCTTCTCGGCTCGGGCGCCGGCGCCGGCGGCGCGGTGGCACTACTGACCGTAATGACGGTTCCGGAGGCGATGACGGTCCTGGCGGCGACAGCCTGCCTGGCCGGGCTGATCCTGCTGCCCTGGCGGCGTCTAGGCGCTGTCCTTGCCGCACTGTCCGGCGTGGCGGTTCTTGCGGCGGTCCAGTTGCTCCTGCCGTGGGCGCCGTCGATGAGCCAGTACAAAACCCTCCCGCTGCTGGAGTGGTCCGGCGCTGAGACAATTCACCGTTGCTGGGGCCCGCTGGGTCGAATAGACGTTCTTTCCGGTGGGGCGGTCCATTACGTTCCGGCGGGTTTCAGTCCCGTCTGCGAGGAGGAGATTCCTCCGCACGTGCTGATTATCCTGGACGGCGATAGCGCTACGGGCGTATTTCGAACCCGCTCGCCGGCGGAATTCGCCTTTCTGGACTACACCACCGCCGCGCTGCCATATCGCCTGGCTAAGTGCTCCTCCGTGCTGATTCTCGGCGCCGGCGGGGGCGGCGACATCGGCCTGGCGCGGTTTCACTCTTCCGGGCGGATAGTCGCCGTCGAATCCAACCCGCAGTTGATTTCTGTCATGATCGGTCCGTTACGGCAGCGCGGCGGGGGCATCTACCGGGCTTCCGGCGTTGAGGTGGTCAATGTCGAGCCGCGCGGGTACCTGTCCGGAGGCGGTGAGAAATTTGACCTGATCCAGATTCCCTTTTTTGCGGTTTCATCGGCGGGTGAAGCGGCGGCGAGTGAATCGTACCTTTACACGGTCGAGGGTTTCGAGCGGATGCTGGAACGGCTTCGCCCGGGCGGGATGATTAACATCGCCTGCGAGGCCCGCACGCCGCCCCGGGGCGGGTTGAGGCTCTTTGCCACCGCCGCCGAGGCGCTTCGGCGCACCGGAAGACAGCCGCGGGAACACCTGGTTATGATCCGCGCGATAGGCACGGTCAATGTTACTGTTTTCGCCTCGCCGATCCGGCCCGAGCAAACCCGCGCCGTGCGCAAATTCTGCAAGGTGCGTAACTTCGACCTGTGCCGCCTACCGGGCCTGCGTAACGAGCAGACCAACCTCTATCACGAACTGGACGAAGACTACTACGAGTCTGCCGGAGCCATCCTCGGCGGTGAATCGGAGCGTTATTTTGACAATTATATTTTCGACGTCCGTCCCACCTATGACGACAGGCCGTATTTCTTCCGCTTCCTTCGCCCGCTCGCAGCGGTTGAACTGGTCGGCAGGCTTGGCTCTTTCGGCCGGGGCTTCCTTGAAGTGGGGTACGTACTATTGGCTGTGGCGCTGCTGGAGTCTGTGGTGCTGGCGGCTGTGCTGATTGTCCTTCCGCTGATCGGCCGGGCCGGTGGTCTGCGGCGGTCAACCGGAAAGAAAAGGGCCTTCGGATACTTTTTATTAATCGGGATTGGCTTTATGTTTATCGAGATGAGTTTTCTTCAGCGTTTGACGCTTTACCTCGCCCATCCGTTATACTCGGCGGCGGTCGTAATCGGCGCGTTCCTTGTCTTTGCCGGCATCGGGAGCAGTCTGTCTCGGCGGTGGCGATCGCCTTCAACCGTGATTCGCCGGGCGGGGCTGGTTGTTGCGGTTATTTCGATAGTTTATATTTTTGTCCTGAACGAACTGCTGTATCCGACGCAGGGCTGGCCTGTGTGGAGCCGGGCAATCCTCGCTGTCGGGGCGGTGGCGCCACTGGGTGTTGCGATGGGGCATATGTTCCCGACCGCGATGCGCTGCCTGGGCGCTGAGAGGCCGACGCTGGTGCCGTGGTGCTGGGCAGTGAACGGCTTCGCCGGCGTCGTAGCCACAGTCGGGGCGGTATTGCTGGCGATGGAAATCGGATTCTCCGGCGTTGCGGCACTGGGTGCAGCGATGTACTTGGGCGCTATGATCGTCGCCGTGCCGGCGACTGCTAAACGGGATGGGTGATTTAGATGAATTTACTTTGTCCATCAAGGGTAAGGGATGAGCGAACCGCCGACGGCGCGCTGCTTTGGCGCGCGCCGGCGAAAATAAACATCACTCTGCACATACTGGGACAGCGAGAAGACGGTTATCACGAACTCGATTCGGTTGTCGCGAAGGTTACGTTGTACGACGAATTGTTGTTCCGCCCCCGGCAGGATGGGGAAATTCGTCTGACCTGTTCAGGCTACGATTGCGGAGGCGCTGAAGATAACCTGGTATTCCGGGCAGCGAAATTACTGTCCAAAAATCAAGCGGGCGTGAACATTGAACTGACCAAGCGTATCCCCGCCGGCGCAGGCCTGGGCGGTGGAAGCAGCGATGCGGCTGCAACGCTGATGGCATTGAATCGCTTCTGGAAACTCAACCTGACCGATGAACATCTGACCGACCTTGCGGCTTCGCTCGGTTCCGATGTGCCGCTGTTCCTTTCCGCCCCGGCAGTCAGAATGACAGGACGAGGCGAGATTATCGAACCGGTCAAGGTCCATCCGTTCGGTGCAATTTTGTATCTGCCCGATCTGCATTGCCCCACAGCAAAGGTTTATTCGGTATATGACGCTGACAAAAATCCGCAATCCGGCTTCGCCAAAAGGCTACGCCGTGACAAGTCCGCAATCCGCCCTGGCACGGCAGGCGTGCCGTGGCCTGACGGCAATCCACAATTAAATGAGATTCCTTCCCATTGGCGAGATAAGGTATTCAATGGCCTTGAATCCGCCGCTATGAAGGTCTGTCCGGCGTTGGTGGAGATTTCTTCCAGCCTGGCTGACGAGACTCATCTGCCGGTGCACATAACCGGCAGCGGCAGTGCGATGTTCATTATCTGCGACGATGCAAACGAAGCGGAATCAGCCATTGCGAATCTGCCCGGCGAGATGAAAAATCATTGCCGGGTTGTCTCATTAAATCCGTGGTAGCCCTTGACGGTTCGGGAGAACGCCTATAGAATACGATATAGCGATGAAAACGATCACAGCGACCAATTTGAAATCTCTATCCGCTTCAGCCGTCGTTCTTGAGACGGGGCTTGTTGTTGCGCTGCTGGTCATTGTACGCAAGGTCGCTTGAGTCCGTCAGCGGACTTGAAGCGGCCAACCCCCCTGGCGTTTTTCCCTTGAGGTAAAGCAATGCGCTGTGTCAGGACGATGAGATAATGACGAAAGGTAGGTATAAAAGATGTCGAAATCCACAAAAACCGCGTCGAAGCGGACAAAGGGTTACGCCGGAATGACCGGCGCCGACCTGTTCCACAAGATGCTTCTGGAAGAAGGTGTCGAAGTATTGTTCGGTATTCCCGGCGGAGTGCTGCTTCCGATATTCGATTCGCTATACGGAACGTCGATTAAGTTCGTCCTGACCCGCCATGAGCAGGGCGCAGCGCACATGGCTGACGGGTACGCCCGCTCAACCGGAAAAACAGGCGTCTGCATCGCCACCTCCGGCCCCGGCGCGACCAATCTCATTACGGGCCTGGCCACAGCCTACATGGACTCGGTCCCGATGGTCGCTATTACAGGGCAGGTTACCAGCGCCCTTATCGGAAACGACGCCTTCCAGGAGGCAGACACCACCGGAATCACTCGCCCGGTTACCAAGCATAACATGCTGATAAAGCGGGCAGAGGACATTGGTCGAGCGATTCACGAGGCGTTTTACATCGCCCGGACGGGTCGCCCCGGACCGGTGCTCATCGACATCGCCAAGGACGCTACGAGCAACACACTGACCGACGAACCGGACCTGACAATCAACCTGCCGGGATACAAACCGATGCTCACCGGGCACATTCGCCAGGTCAAAGCCGCCGCAGAAGCAATCAACGCCTCGAAACAACCCGTCCTGTACGTCGGGGGCGGCGTGATTATCTCCGAAGCGTCGGAGGTACTCTCTAAGGTGGCGCATCGCGGAAACATCCCCGTTACCACGACGCTTATGGCGCTCGGAGCGTTCGACGAATCCGACCCCTTGGCGCTTCAGATGCTGGGAATGCACGGAACGGCGGCCGCCAACTACGCAATCCAGGAATGCGACTGCCTCATCGCCGTCGGCGCGCGATTCGACGACCGCGTTACAGGAAAGGTAGAAACTTTCGCCTCGAACGCGAAGATCATCCACATCGATATCGACCCGACATCAATCAGCAAAAACGTCAAAGCCGATATCCCCGTCGTCGGAGACGCTAAAGATATTCTCGAAAAAATGCTTCCGATGATAAAATCGAAGCCGCGCAAAGACTGGCTGAAGCAAATCGCCAAATGGAAAAAAGCCTATCCGCTCCACTACGACACCGGACCGAAAATCAAGCCGCAGCAGGTCATCGAATCCGTCGGGCGACTCACCGACCACGACGCAATTATCACCACCGGCGTCGGACAGCATCAAATGTGGACGGCGCAGTTCTACGGCTGGCGAAAACCGAGGCAATTTATAACCTCCGGCGGACTCGGAACAATGGGCTTCGGACTGCCCGCGGCAATCGGGGCACAGTTCGGAAACCCCGGTAAAACCGTCGTCGATATCGACGGGGACGGATCGCTCGCTATGACAGTCGGCGAGTTGGTAACGGCTGTGCATTACAATCAACCCGTCAAGGTCGTCGTGCTGGACAACTGTTACCTCGGAATGGTCCGCCAATGGCAGGAAATGTTCTACGAACGGCGATATTCCGCCACCGAACACCCCTGTCCGGATTTGTCGCTGGTCGCAGAAGCCTTCGGCGCAAAGGGGATCCGCGCCACCGATCCGAGCGAACTGGACGACGCAATAAACGAAATGCTCAAACACGACGGTCCGGTCGTCCTGGCTGCGAGCGTCGAACCGGAAGAAAACGTTTTCCCCATGGTCGCTGCCGGTAAAAGCCTGCACGAAATGGATATGGGAAGGTTGGTGTAACATGAAACACGTCATAACCGCACTTGTTCAGAATACTCCCGGCGTCCTGGCGCATGTTGCTGGTATGATCGCCGCGCGCGGGTTCAATATCGACTCGCTCGTCGTCGGGCGGACCGAAGACCCGGAATTGAGCCGAATGACCGTCGTCGTCATCGGCGACGACCACGTGCTCGAACAGGTCCGCAAACAGTTGGAAAAAATCATCACGATCGTTCGCGTCCGCGATTTCAAGGATATCGACTACGTTGAGCGTGACCTGATGCTTGTCCGCGTTTCAGCGCCGCCGGAGAAACGCGCAGAAGTCGTCGAACTAGCGAATCTTTTTCGCGGGCGGATCGTTGACGTCGCCAAACAATCCCTGACGGTGGAACTTTCCGGACCTGAGGCGAAGTTGGAAGCGTTCGTCGATATGGTTAAACCTTACGGTATCCGTGAACTCGCGCGCACCGGGATCATTGCCGTCCAGCGCGGTGAACAACGCGCCAAAGAACAAAAGGAAAACGGGAAGGGTAAGAACGCTTAACAGAATGAACCACAAAGGGCACAAAGAACACAAAGAGAAGTCAATTTTTCTATTTTCTTTGTGCCCTTTGTGGTTCAGGTTTTTTTCTTCGACAACATCAATATCGTCGCGCGTTTCAGTTTCGCAAGCGTTCCCGGAATGACTCCCTTAAACGTTACGATTAATGCGTCCTCGTTCGGGTCCATTCCGTCTTTCCATCCGTCAAGATTACAGACCTGACCGACGAACGCGCGGAGTTGGATGTCGTTCCATTTCATTCTGGTTTTAAGCATTCGCAATAATTCAGCGATTTGGATACCGTCGCGCCACGCTTTCATGCGGAGCGAGGGGACCGGTTCGGACAGGTCGAATTTCCGTCCCGGATACATCAGCGCGGTAGCGTCCGCCTTGGTCAAATCGCCGTCCGAGGCGATTGTCTGCCACGGCAGCGTACCGGCCGCACCCCAACAGTAACTCCGCACAGGCCAAACCGTCCACGCGAGATTGCTCGAAGCGAACGACGGGGGCATCTTGTAATTCCAGTATTCTTCGCCGAATTTCCGTTTGCGATAGGCGATTAACCGCCGCTGTTTATAGAGTTGCCCCGCGCAGACGTTCAGGTCCACGAGTTTATCCAGCCAGTTGCGCTGATACCCAGGCCTGGAAATGTCGATGCGGAAGTCGATGGTCGGTGCGGCCCCCGGCCCGATGAGCCGGCGCCCGTCTGGGAACTTGCCCTTTTCATCCCACTTGTGGCTGGGCACAGAGACAAGTCGGCGGCGGTTCAGCGCTTCCTTGACGGCCCACTTTCTCACCGTCTGCCGCGTCAGCCGCCCGAAATGCGCCAGCGCCAGGAAGTCGGCGGCGAACATCGGCTCATCGAGCAGCCAAAGGCTGATGCCCCGACCGGCTTTGCGCCGAAAGTAATACTTGTTGTTCAAATACACCTGGTATCGCGTGCGAGTCCATTTTTTCGCCGCCAAGTGCCAGATGAACTGACGCATTACAGTTGTCCACGTGTTGCCGTAGTCTTTGTCGAAGCACTGTCCAATCGGCGACCAATCGGCGGTCCATTTCAGGAACTTCTGATAGTCTTTCGGCGGTGGCCAGGGCTTGAAATGGTCCGCCAGTTTCGCAGGCCAGTTTTCGTGCAGCGGCAGATACATGTGATGAATGGGGACGCCTTCGCCGGGGCCGAGGTAACCTTGCTTTTTCGTGAACGCCTCGCCCGAAAGCAGCGGGCCATAGCGTTCATCCCATTCAGACCAGTCGATAACCTTGCAATCTTTACCCTTTCCGGCGATTTTCGGCGCGCCGCGCCAATTGATTGACCCGCTCTGCGAGTACGGCAGGACGTTCAGCGTCATGCGATGCGAATGAGCAAGACGATAATACTTCCGCTCCATCTCCATAAACGCCTTCGGATCGGAATGCTTCACACCCATCGCCCGCGCCGGCGAGGAGTAGGCATTCATATCGCCTACGATGTTGAACCCGTCGTATAAGGTAACATTGGCGACCTGAATCTTAATCGGAACCGTCATCACCGGTTTACCGTTTCGCAAAACCGCAAGCGACCCCTCGTAAGGACCGGGTGCGGCGTTCTTCGGAACCCACACATCAACGAAGATCGCCTGGTTCGCCTGATTCGGAACCTTGTTCCGCGCCCATGGGATATTGAATTTTTCGCCCGACTTGAGCGGAACGAGCACCTCGGCGTGATACTCCTTCCCCTCGGGAACATACCAGACGCGATAGAGTCTTACATGCTTGAGCGGTGGACGCATTTCCAACTGGCGACCTTGAAAACCAAGACCAACGAGCGAAACGCTCACGTTTTCTGCTTTTCCTCCCAAAGGAAGTATAACAACCTGCGTTCCTACCCACGCATTTCGGGGCGTTAGTGGAACCGAAAATGAGGTTGGTTTTCGGACTACAAAGCCTTTCAGGTCCGCTGAAGCCTTCTCGCAAACGTACCTTCGCAGGAATGACCAACCGGGCGATATTCCGGCAAGCGAAAGCAAATTCGGCGGTGTTGTCTTCGGTACTTTCGGCGTCGTCAACGCGGGCGATGCCTCAACGGGCCAGCCGGATGTGTGCTTCTGCGGACCAATAAAACTCTCTATGCTGACGGAATACTTACCGCCAGGTTGCAGGCCCTCCATGACCACCTCGTCATCGTTAAAGGTAACGATGCTCATCAACCGGGGGGGTTTAATCCGGGGCGGAGCCATCGGAGCAAGGGGCGGATTGCGCCTTGCTATCGAAATCCTGTGCCCAAGGACGCCGCCGACCTTCTTCCGGCTACTGTCCTTGTACCAGACGGGGTTGACCTTGACGGCCCCGGTAGTAAACCCGGAGGCAAACGGGGCAGGGGCGACCCTCGGGGCGTGCCGGTCAAGGTGACCTGCGACATGATGGGGTTTACCCTCAATAATAAGGTATGGCACGGCGTTTCCCTGCTCGCGCGTGTAGATGTCGTGGTTTTCGCGTGTCTGGCCCTTTTCGTCGGACATCACCAGCCCGTGCGATAATCCCACAACGACGGCTTGGATTAATTCCGGCGCGATGGGAATTTCCAACCAGCCGGCTTTGCCGGTTTTTACGTCGGAGGTTTTCCACATCATATATGGCGAGTTAAACGTCGCATCGAGCATCGTCCCGCCCGGCTGCGTCCAAGGCTTGTCGGGGTATTTCAGATGCGTAAAGCAGGCCGAGCCTTTCTGCGGCTTGTTCCGCGCGGTTCCTTCGACCCATTCAACGGGCACGGTGCAGAATGCAACCTTCCGCAGATGCCCGCGAGCGAGTTTGAGATGCAGCGTGGCCTTGGTGATTTTCCAGTTGCGGATTTGCTTCGTATCGAAGTTGAACAGGTAATAATGCTCGTTACCCTTGATGCGGATGCGCGAGTTATTGCCTGTGTTGAGGTTCACCTCGTCGCGGTGGGCACAGATACCCACGTCGGCGGTAATGGGAATTTTTTTTGTCTCAGCGAACGCAAAGGAAGGAATCAAGGATAAGACGACGAATACAATTTTTCGCATATTGCACCTCTCTGCGATTAGACGCTCGAAGGCGAAATTTGTTTCTGTGTAATCTGTGAAATCCGTGGACTGGAAAGCCGACCCTGGGATTCGAACCCAGAACCTCGGCTTTACGAAAGCCGCGCTCTACCGTTGAGCCAGGTCGGCGAAACTGTACAAATACCATTATCGTCGGTTTGGAGCAACCGAAAAGATGAATAACGAACAATGAACAAAGAATTACGAATTTCGAAGTAAAAGAAACAAGTCGCTTTTGAGAGATGCTTTTTTTACTTCGAAATTCAAAATTCTCTGTTCGATATTCAATATTCTCTTTCTCAGTCCAGCGCGTTGAGGAATTGCCACTGGCGGAGGGTTTCTGCCTCCCATGCCGTCGAAAGGCACTTCAGGAAGGTCTCGTCAATCGGCACGTAGAGCGCCCTCTGAATGGCTTCTTCCAGCGGGCATCCCGTCTTGATATGGGTAAGCATTTCGCGGAACTGCCCCGGCGTCATGCGTTTGTGCAGGTAGGCCGTCAGGCTGAAGGACTCGGCATAGAAAACGGCTGCGTTTTCGGCATTGCAACGTTCCGCCATCAGGAGTTTTCGGAGCGGGATTTTTTTATCGCCAAGCAGCGCCGTCCCCGCCAGCAGGACACGCGAGTTGTCCACGCTCGCTTCAGCCATCATTGCCAGACCTTCATTCAACGCCAGCGGGCACGGTGCGTCGCCGAAGAACTCCGCCAATACAAGGTGGCACATCTCATGCGGAAGAACGCGGTCCAGCATGTTTGTGTCGAAAAGCCCGTCCTTTCCAAGTTGAGTCAGGTCGATCCTGCGAATGAATTGTCCGTTTTTATCCTGACGAAGGCTGAAACCGCCTCCCGACCATTCCGGCGCGCTGACGGCGTGTTTGCGGTATTGGGCCGCATTAGACCAGACGTAGATGTTGACGCTGTGTGGATAGTCCTGCCCAGCCAGAATAACCCGGCAGATGCGTCTCAAGGCAATTTCGGCTTGTTTGACAATCAGTTTCGCGAGTTCCGAATTATGCGAACGGACCACGAAGTGTTCGCTTGATTCGGTGAACTTGCGATTATCGACGGTCGATAACTTCGCACGCTGCTTGGCCGACAGTAGTTCCGAAACCACTACAGGTCTGGCCGATTTGTCCGTCGCCAACCGGCAGCGATTAATCTGCTCCTTCACATATGTACGCTCGGAGGGGCTTTGACACAACGACAGGAACTGCTTGTAGGCTTCGGCGGCCTGGGGATATTTTTCGAGACGATGCCGGGCGGTCGCCACGATAAGCCATGCACGCCAAGCGCCTTCGGATTCGCCGGCAGCGACCCTGGATGCGATTCTTTCAGCCTCCTCATGCCGACCCGCCGCCAGGGACGACAACGCCCGCTGGATACCTTCGTCCGACGACGATTCGGAGACAATCGCCCCTTCCGAGAGGCACATCGCCACAGCCGATACCAAAAGCAGCATCGGAAGCAATATGATCGACTTATTTGCCATTCAGTTCCCGCTTTACTATCTCGGTAAGGGCTTTGACCCGCTGGAGGCGGAGCGTCGCATCAGTTATTTCCAAAACAAGTTCGCGCTCGAACGGTCCTGCCAGTTCCAGTATCACCTTCAGGTCGGACCGAACTCGTTTCAATGACCGTAACATACTGACAACCAGGTCCGAATACGAAGCCGGTGACATGTCGCGCTCGCCGAGCCTGGCCTTGAGGGCGTCGAATTTACCGGCCTGGACGTTCATGCCCTTCGTTATCATCGCTATTCGCCGACGGGCAATCTCGACTCGCCAACTACGGGCGATATTGGACACAATGGCGTCGGCCTGGTCGAAACGCTTACTCGCGAGGGCGTATTTGGTCTTGGCGGCTTCCGGTTCGACAAGTTCGGTCTTTTTACCATCGGCCATCAGGGTTCGTCCCTCTTTAATGACCGATTTGGCATAATCACGCAATGCCGCCGAAAGAACCTCATGCTTGGACAGCGAGGCGGGACCTGACTTGACTATCGGACCCGGAGCGCCCAAAAGCATGGCTGTGGGCGGATAGACCTCAGCCAGTACGTACATTCCCTTCGGATGATCCTTGAGGATTTTCGCAACGGCGGCGTAACGAACCGAGTCCGGTAAGGTGGATTTTTGGCTCAGCCGCTCAAAACATTCCCTCGCCTGTTTGAACTTCTTTGCTCGCAGCAGGCAGTGCGACTCGATATACATCACCTGCAATTTCTGCTTCGGGTCTTTGACGACTTTTTTAATGGCAGGGAGCAGATCCTTCAAAAGCGTTTCGTATTTGCCTGCCTCCAGTTTACCCTTCGCCAACTGGATGGCGTCGGGTAGTTTCGTCCATTTACCGTCAGCATGGACGTGGCCCAGCATTTTGTGCGCGCCGCTATGGTCGGAATCCAGGTCCAGAATTTCGGCGATGATTTTTCCCGCCCGGTGGTCCAGATTATTTTCTTTAGCCCATACCGCCACTTCGAACAAAGCGGCTGGGTCGGCCCGGTCGATTCCGGCGAGGCGTGTTTCGAGAAGATCGGTGAGAGTGGGGCCTCGTTTGATGCTTTCAATTTCCGAGGGTGAAAAACCGATCGTACCATAGTTCATCTCGACGAAGATTTTCCCGTTGGACTCGGTAATGGTTCCCTCGAAAACCCGCCCGTCTTTCAGGACAACCATGTCGCCAACGGACGAGCCGGACAATGCCGCAACAATAAGCAATACCGCAGCAAACCGTCTCATGTCATACTCCATCAAACTCGCAACCCTTACCATCTCAAAAGGATTAACGGTTAGTGTACCACAATTCGACGGAATAATGCAGATTTTTCCCCCGTTATTTTTAATACGGGAACGCTACCCAGATTTTCCAGGTTTCCCCGAATGGCCTGCTATGAGCAAGCGCAGCGAGTCGAATGGCTTGCCAAGGCGTTCGTCTTCGCTTTGCTTCGCCGTAACGAGTAGCCCGAAGGGCGAAGACTGGAGATGAGGGGACTCGAACCCCTGACCTGCTGATTGCGAACCAGCCGCTCTCCCAACTGAGCTACATCCCCGTAGGGTAGGCTGGGCCAAAGGCCCACCTTTCTTGTGCCGGCAAAATAAGGTGGGCCTTCGGCCCAGCCTACATACGACAACAGTATAGCAACTCGGCAACTTTCGCCAAGAGACTTTAAGTATATACTGTGCTGACCGCTTATAATCTTTTGTGAAAGGAGCATATAAATGAATCTTTCAGGTAAAAAAATCGCGATTATGCTCGACCAGGCCTATCAGGAATTGGAAGTGTGGTATCCATATTATCGATTCACCGAAGCCGGGGCGGAGGTTACGCTCGTCGCCCCGCAGGCCGGCGCGACGTATCCGTCGAAACTGGGTTATCCGTGCGTATCAGACACAGCCGCCAGTGATGTGAACGGCGAAGATTTTGACGCAGTGATTATCCCCGGCGGATGGGCACCGGACTTCATGCGGCGGGATGAATCTATGATCCGCTTCATCAGCCAATGCGCCGAGGCCAAAATCATCCTGGCTGCCATCTGCCACGGTGGATGGATGCTCTGCTGCACCGACGCGCTTCGCGGCAAACGGGCGACAAGTTTCGTCGCTATCAAACACGACATGATTAACGCCGGAGCCGACTGGGTGGATGAAGAATGTGTCATCGACGGCAACGTCATAACCTCCCGCACACCCGACGACCTGCCAGCCTTCTGCAAGGCGATTATCAAGGCGCTTTCGTAAGCCCGGTGCCGTGGTCGCGGTCTATTCAAACAGCGCCGTGCCTATTCGTAGGATTGTTGCGCCTTCTTCGACGGCTACTTCGTAATCCTGGCTCATTCCCATCGAGAGGTGGCGGAAATCGCTGCCGCCGATTTTTTCGCGGCGCATGTCCTCGAACAGTTCGCGGAGGCGGACGAAGGTCGGGCGGGCATTTTCCGGGTTGCTCGACAAGGCTGCCATTGTCATAAGCCCGACCATGCGGAGGTGCTCCATCGTGGAGATTTGATCGACCATATGTGCAACGGCCCCGACGGAAACGCCGTATTTCTGCGGCTCGGATGAACAGTTGACCTCCAGCAGTATATCGACGAGAAGACCGCCCTGCTCGGCGCGACGGTCGATCTCCTCAGCCAGCCTGAGCGTATCGACCGAATGAATCATCGAAGCGACGGGCAGAACGCCCCTGACCTTGTTCCGCTGAAGATGCCCTATCATGTGCCAGCGGACCGGGACGGGCGGTTGCTTTTTCTTTCGTCCCAACCAGCCGGTGATTTCCTCGGCGCGCTCGACGAGTTGTTTTGCGCGGTTCTCGCCAAGGTTCGTTACGCCCATGTCGATGAGTGTCTTGATGTCATCGACCTCGACGGCTTTGGTAACGGCGAGAACCTGGATATCGTCCGGCTCGCGTCGAACCCGCCGGGCCGACGCGGAAATGTTATCTCGAATACGCTGAAGGTTGTCTGCAATTCTCTTTCGAGGAACAGTCATAGCGTCAAAGGTTAGCAAATCTCACCTCATCTAACAAGGCGGCTTGTCGTTTCGCGTTAAACCAATTAGCATTGGCGGAGTCATGTACACAAAAATACTCATCCTGATAGCGGCGGTTTTCGTAGCGGGCGAGTCCCCTATGCCCACGTCCGCGCCGACTACCACGACTGCGCCCGCCCGGCGACAGTGGGGACGGAGTAAGGCGGGGCTGGCGGTCTCGGCTGCGAGCGCCGACGAGTGGAGCCTCACGCGAAAGATGAAACTGGACCTTGCCGTCAGAAATACAGGTATCGTCCCGGGTTCGCTCGGCGGGAAGGAGCAACTGTTCGCCTACCTGCTCATCGCACAAAAATCGAACGTTTATTACACCGAAAAAATCTTCCCCGCCGCGGCTCGACTGAGCTCGCCGAAGTCCGGTATCGCGAAATGGACGGGCAAACTCGATCCGGCCAAAACGCTGCAAATGCCGGTTTTCGACATCGCCGGCCTGAAGGTTTTTTCCTACATGCGAGGACTGAAGGTCAAGGACGGTTATCCCGTCCAGATTGTCGGCGGTAAGGTCCGGGCGAGGCTCGCAGCGGGAAAGGTCGCCGACGTGCTCCGTCCGGGTCCGGTGAGGCTCAAATGCGTGATGTATCTGGATCGTGGCTCCGAAGGCACGCTGCTTCTGGAAGGAAGGACGATTAAGGTTTCGCTGGGCGTGGGCGATTTTTCGCGCCTGCCGGCCGACACGCGGAAGCGGTTGCTGGCCGACCTGTCGGCGAGGATGAAGAGAGACGCCTTCAGCGCCAAGGCTGCCTGCGCGGATGCGGTTCGCATGGGCGCTCCAGCCATCCCCGCACTCGCCAAAGTGGTTCACGACGCCCGTGCGAAAGACTTCGCGCGTATGTGGGCATTGACCGCACTGGCGGGGATCGGAGGCAAGGAGACATCCGACGTGCTTATCGAGTGTCTGACAGACAAAACCGCCGGCGTCCGACACGTAGCAGCGTATCATGGCCTGCGAGCCAAAAACGCCAGGTTCGACAAGGCGTTGAACGAGCGGGCCATCGGTGGCAAAGACCCGATGCTGACGGCGTGGGCGATTATGGGATATCTGAAGTTTCGCAAGTCCGTCCCGCCTGCCCTTCTTGTAGCGGGTGTCAACAGCCCGCAGCCGAAGGCGCGAGCCGCCGTCGTCGAGACCATTGCCGGCGGCAGGCCCGACCGTTCGCACCTGCCCATACTGCGAAAACTTCTCATCGACGATAACGCGATGATACGCCAACGTGCAGCCCGTGCCATCGGACACGTCGGCGACAAATCTCCCGAAACTATCGGCGCTCTCATCGAGGCATTGGGCCTCAAGGGCGACAGCGCCGCTGAAGCGGTCGCTGCGACGCTCTGCACGCTGATGAAGAAGAAATGGGCATACCGCGCCGCTGCGACGCCCAAAGAAAAATCCGAAATCATCCAAAAATGGCAACAGTGGTGGAAACGGAACAAGGCAACGTATCGCACATCTGAAACAAAAAATTGACCTATTCGTCTTCATTGGCAGGTAGCCGGTAGGCTGGGACAAAGTGAAATGGAGTCCCACCTTTATTTTAAAAAAGGGTGTAGGAGGATTACCTTCTTTTCTGTTACTTCGTCATTCAAAATTCTCTGTTCAATATTCGATATTCTCTTTATCGAATTGAAGGTGGGACTCCGCTTCGCTCCGTCCCAGCCTACAATTAAGGCAGCATCATCGCCATTATGTAGGCGTTCTGAAAATCCTCGTCGAGGTTCAATTCGATTACTGTCGGGGCGGCGGCTATGTGGGGCAGTTTGGTTCGCACTTCTTCATCCAGCGTCGCAACGAACGCCCCCGCCAGCGAGCCGTTACCGATGAATTCGTACTTTTCGCGGTCAATGTCGGGTAGCAGGCCCATTGTTACGGCATTGTCCGGGTCGATGTGGCGTGCGAACCCGCCGGCGAGATAAAATCGCTTTATCTCGTCGAAGCCCGC
>DAOVLV010000411.1 GCA_030631085.1 Planctomycetales bacterium
CTCGTGGATGTCGTCGAAAACATACACGTAGCATTCTGGATATGTTCAGCCGTCAGCGTATTTCTGGTTGTCAGTTACATGCGTCTGGTAGCTGGCATGAAGTTTGCGGTTATTTACGTCGGACTGGCGCAGTTGGTGTACCTGGTGGGGTTTTCCTACGCCTTCTTCTGGAAGGGCAAGACGGGTCTTGCCGTTACCATCGGTGCGATTGCGACGTTGTTTGTCCTGATGCAGGCGACCGGAAAGGTCAAGTGGTTCGAGGTATTCAAGAAGCGTAATAATGGCGATGCTGTTCCGCCGTCGCCCCCGCCCGTCCGCATGCCGTAGGCGCTGTTCCCGCGAAACGGCAAGTCGGCGATTAATGTCGGCTTGCCGTTTCGCCATTTAATGTATATCCTGTACGATTCACGGGCGAGACGCCCGTGTTACGTACTCTCTATACCGTCAGTTGGTAAGAAGGAAAGGCTTTTTATGAGCGACAGCAGTGCCGGTGAAGAAACGCAGGTAGATCAGGTTGATACCGTCGAGGCCGAGACGGCTGCGCCTGTCGAGGCGATACTCTTCGCTTCCGACAAACCGCTGCCTCCGGCGAAGGTCTCGGAAATTTGCGAACTGGGCGGCGTTCGCGCCGTCCGCAAGGCCGTCGATACGCTGAACGAACACTACGAGCAGACCGGCAGGTCATTCCGCATCGTTGAGATTGCCGGCGGATACCAGATGCAGACCCAGCCGGAGTATAACGAGGTGATTTCCCGCCTCTCTGCCAGCAGGAAGGAGTCGCGCCTTTCGCAGGCAGCGATGGAGACGTTGGCGGTTGTTGCATATCGCCAGCCGGTGCTGCGGGCGGACGTCGAGGCCATTCGAGGCGTCGCCTGCGGAGAGGTGCTTCGCGGGCTGATGGAGAAAAACATCATTCGCATTGCCGGACGGGCCGACGAAATCGGAAGACCTATACTGTACGGGACGACGAAATATTTCCTCGAAATCTTCGGACTGGCGGACTTGAAGGGACTCCCCCAAATCGAGCAACTCCGCATCCCGCAGGTACAGGCCCCAAAGCCTGCCGAGCAAAACGCCGAAGACCAGGACGCCGACGAGGACGAATCCGAAGAATCCGGAGACATCTAATCGTTGAATCAGCGATTATAATATCCGGGCATTGAAATGTTTGCACAAGGAGACTCATGATGAAATTTTCGCTGTCGGGCAGGATCATCGAGGTAGATTACAAGTATTGCCAGATGGACATCGGTCAGTTCGGCGAACTTGCCAGGCAGGCCGGTTACGACGCCGTCGAATTGAGACGGACCCAGATCAACGCCGAGACGACGCCGGAGGAGGTCTCTCAAATACGGGTCGATCTCAATAAGAGTGGTATTGGCGTTTCGCGCATTCCCGCCGGGGCCGTCAAAGACTCCAAATCACTCAAGGCCTTGAGTAAATTTGCGGATATGGCCAAGGAACTTGGTTGCCCTTACCTGGCGGTAGGATTTGAGAAAATCCCCTGGATACAGAAGGCTTCCGATTACCTCAAGGAACGCGGACTTGGTATCGTGGTGCAGGTGCACACCGGCGGGCCGTTCGAGACGCCGGAGGTGGCGCTGGCGACGCTAAAGAAAATCGACAGGGACAATTTCGGCCTGATGTACGACCCGGCCAACCTCTTGCTCAAGCAGATAGACTGCGTGCGCGGAGTCGAGCAGTTGAAGGATCACCTGTTCGTCGTATCGGTCCAGTCCCTGACCCTGGTCGATGCGGACGACGACGAGGCCGTCGAATTCGAGGGACTGCACTTCAAGCGGCACCTTATCGGCGAGCCGGGCGGGATGGATTTCCAGGGCGTCTTCGACGCGCTGAAGAAGATTAATTTCGACGGATATGTTACTGTAATCGAACCGATTTCGGACGTGATGAACAATCTTGACCTGGCCGGTTACATGTGCCGACAGTTGAAGAAAATGACATCGAAGGATTAGCCCGGACGGTTATTGGCGTTTTGGTAATTGTAGAGTTTGGATTTTTTCAGGAGCAGATAATGGTAGAGACATTGGCGGGGTCCCCGGCCCCGAAATTGAGCGACAATCTTCGCGGCAGACAGTTGCCTCACATCGGCGTCCTTTCGCGCGAGGAACTACACGAAGTTATGGCCCTGGGGGCGTGGTTTCGGGAAAACCGTTACGACATGACCTACGCCGGTCTGCTGAAAACCAGGGTA
>DAOVLV010000121.1 GCA_030631085.1 Planctomycetales bacterium
CGGGACGATTCTGAGCAATCGGATTGTCCGTGCCCACGGGGCTAACGGTCTGCCGGACGGAACTATCGATATCACGCTGCGAGGTTCAGCCGGGCAGAGTTTCGGGGCATTTCTAGCGCCGGGGGTAACGCTCCGGCTGATAGGCGACAGCAACGATTATCTTGGCAAGGGTCTTTCCGGCGGGCGGATCGTCGTGCAGACTCCGCCCGAAGCGCCGCTGGAAGCGCATGAAAATATAATCGCTGGAAACGCCCTGCTCTACGGCGCGACGTCCGGCGAGATATTCGTCAACGGGCTGGCGGGCGAGCGTTTCGCCGTTCGCAACAGCGGCGTAACGGCTGTAGTTGAGGGAATCGGCGACCACGGTTGTGAATACATGACCGGTGGGACGGCTGTGGTAATCGGGCAAACCGGACGGAACTTCGCAGCCGGTATGAGCGGCGGAATCGCATACGTCCTCGATCAGCAACAACTCTTCGACACTCTCTGTAACCTGGACATGGTGGACGTGGAACCGGTTTGGCAGGACGAGGACGTAACGCGGCTGCGAGACCTTATCACCCGCCATTACGAGTGGACCAACAGCAAACGGGCGAAGGAAATACTCGACAGGTGGCGCGACGTGATAGGAACGTTCGTGAAGGTCGTTCCGATTGACTATCGGCGGGCGATGCAGCGGCTACGGGACCGCGAAGAGAGACTCACAGACACTACCCCCGCAACGGAAGAGGTTTTTTAAATGGGTAAGCCGACGGGATTTCTAGAGTATCCGCGCGAGCAAGTCGCTGGCCGACCGGTTAACGAGAGGGTCAGGGACTATCGCCGGATAACGCTGCCGCTTAGCGAAGAGGTTCTGCATCGCCAGTCGGCAAGGTGCATGGACTGCGGAATACCGTTCTGCCATGGAATCGGCTGCCCTTTATTCAATCGCATCCCGGAGTTTAACGACTTTGTGTATCGCGGGCGGTGGCTCCAGGCGTGCGATAACCTTCACTCCACCAATAATTTCCCGGAGATTACAGGCATGGTCTGTCCCGCCCTGTGCGAGGCCGCTTGTACGCTCAACATCGACACCGAGCCGGTGCTTATAAGGCAGATCGAACTGGAGATTGCCGAGTGCGGTTTCGAGGCCGGTTTTATCAAACCCCGACCCGCGAAAAACAAAACCGGCAAGCGGGTGGCGATAGTCGGATCGGGGCCGGCGGGTCTGGCCGTCGCTCAGCAACTGAGCCGCTTCGGTCACGACGTGGTCGTCTTTGAAAAGGACCGTTCCGTCGGCGGGTTGCTGCGATATGGCATCCCCGACTTCAAACTGGAAAAATGGGTGATAGAGCGGCGGCTTGAGCAGATGCGGGCTGAAGGCGTGGACTTCCAGACCAATGTGAACGTCGGCGAGGACGTCTCGCTGAAGTATCTGCGAGGCCGGTTCGACGCCATCTGCCTGGCGATGGGCGCAGGCCAACCCAGAAACCTGCCCGTTCCCGGACGTGGCCTGGACAACATCTGCTTTGCGATGGATTATCTCACTCAGCAAAATCGCATCAACGCCGGCGAAAACTTCGACAACGAAAGCCGAATAGATGCAGCCGGTAAAGTCGTCGTTGTAATTGGCGGCGGGGACACCGGAAGCGACTGCGTAGGAACGGCAAGACGACAGGGCGCAAGAGAAATTCACCAGTTGGAAATTCTCCCCCAACCGCCGGAAAAAACCAACTCGCAGACCCCCTGGCCGATGTGGCCTGATATCCTGCGGACTTCCAGTTCGCACGAGGAAGGATGCACACGCCGGTGGAGCGTCCTGACAAAATCATTCACGGGCGTCGGGGTACGCGTCAGTAAGATAAACTGTTGCCGGGTCGAGTGGACCATGACCGACGGCGGCTGGGAGATGAAGGAAATCCCCGGTAGCGAATTCAGCACGAAGGCCGACCTGGTTCTGCTGGCGATGGGTTTTACCCACGTGACGCACAGCGGCCTGGTCGAGAAATTACGCCTCAACCTGAATAAAGCCGGTAATATAGTCGTCGATGCGGACGCCCAGAGTTCCGAGCCTGGCATTTTCGCTGCCGGCGATTCGGTATCCGGCGCGTCCCTCGTCGTCCGCGCCATCGCATCCGGCAGAGCGGTCGCCGATTCCATCAGCCGCTGGCTGCTTCAGCGATAAGGAATTTCACTCTCGTTCGAGGTAGCAGACGGTCTTCTGCTCCATCGTATTGGCGTTGAGTTTGACGGTTACGCCGTCGCCAAGGTCGGAAGTGTCGATGACGCGGATGACCTCGTTCCATTTATCCGCTTCGTCGCCGAGTAAGTCCGCCAGGCGGCTTGGGGCGCCGGTAAAAAACTCCTCGTTTATCAGGTTGCCTTCCTTCGACGGAAACAGCGCCATATACAGCATATCCATCTCGACCATCTCGCCGAACAGGTGCGTACCCAGCGACACTTCCGGCACCAGCCCCTCGCGCATGGCCACTATTTCGCAGAGAATGGACACGGAACTTATGTCGGAGAAGTTTATCGGGATACCGAGTTCCGGCGAACTTGTGCCCCAACGCCCCGGACCGAGCAGCATTATGGTTCCAGGTCCGTTAGGGTCATCTCTGGCGATGTGCGTGATCCGCCCCAGAAGGCGGGCAACATGATACCTCTGGTTCAGGGGTAACAGGCCATAGGCAGTGGGGACGACGTAAATCATCCGGTCCACATCGTCCAGCCTGCTGCGACCGATGACAGCGCCGCGAGCCTTAAGGACCAGATCATCAGCCGTAATATGTTCCGGCGGCTCAGGAACAACCACCCCGCCCTTGTACTGGAATGGCCGGCACTGAAGCAGGTTAATCTTGTATTGGTTTTCGCCGAGGAAGTTGGCGGTAAATTCCACGTCCACCGGATAGTCGTAGGCTGACTGAAGCAACTTGAGCATTTCGCGCATATCGCCGACCATCGGCGTATCCCGCAGCAGGGACTCGAAGGTCAGTATGTACGGAAATATGTCTTTGATGCCGCTGTCGGCCGCCCGCTGGGCCAGTTCCTCGCTGCGCGATGCGAACAGGTCAATCGGCAGGTCCGAACTCTGCCCGGCCACACCGGCAAACCTGGCCGAGACCAGCCGGCTCGCATCCAGGTCCAGCACATCGACTTTTTTCTGAGTATACTGACAAACCTCGTCGAAGTTGGACTCAGGCCTTCTGGCCGGAGCGTTCAAGGCCACGACTCTTGTATAATCGTCGTCGTGGCGATCGACCGCCCGCGTACCAAGCCCGAAGACCAGCCTCAAAACGCCCGCCGACGGGTCGATGTCCCTACTCCAGACGTAAGGGTTGAACGAAAGCCCCACGCCGGCAACCTGAGGGTAATAGAACTCGTTATAGGCCGCACCGGAAACCCTCTGGACAAGAACGGCCATCTGCTCGTCGCCGCCGAGGAGCCCCCGCTGGGCGCGGTAAGTCAGGGCCTTCTCGCTCATCGTGCTGGCATAGACCGTGCGAACCGCCGAGAGGAAATTCTCCAGACGCCTGTCCCTTGATCCCTGATTCACACAGAATACGCTCTCGTACTTGCCGGCGAATGCGTTGCCAAAATTGTCCTCCAGCAGACTGGAAGAGCGGACGATGATGGGCGACTGCCCGAAGTAATCCAGCATATCGGTAAACTGCTTTATGATGTACTCGGGGAACGTTCCGTCCAGCATCTTCCCGCGGGCGGTTTCCGCGCCGTCAAGGAACGTTTCAGGGTCTTTCTGCTTCTGCTTCATCCACCAAAGCCCGTTCTGGACGAGATAGGTGTAGAAAACGTCCGATCCGATGAAGAAACTGTCGTGCGGCTCCAGAATCGTATTCCATCGCTGATTCATCTTCTTTAGAATAGCCCGCGCCAGGAGCATTCCGACCGTCTTTCCGCCAAGCAGGCCCGTCCCGATCATTCGCCGGCGGATTTTAAGAATGTCCGAAAGGTCCAGAAATCTGGAAGCCAGATCGAGAATCCGCCCGTCCCTGGCGATTGCCATGCGAAGCAATCGATGGACAAAGGCGTCCGCGTCTTCACCGGGATCCTCGCCGCGATCCAAGGCCAACTGCAACCGCTCGGCATGAGCGAAGGTGCTGCTCCAGAACCCGAGTCGGTAACTGGCGCTGTCAAGCCGGCTCCACGGAACGGCTCCGAGAACCTCGGTAATTGTAACGCTCTGTCTAACCGGCAGGAAATCATCGCCGGCCCAGACGTGCAGTACGTACATACTGTGCGAATGACGGTGCTGGACCTTGAGCGGATGAACGTAAAGCCTGCCTTCGTGACGATAAACGTCCACCAGAACCTGGGTGGTGTTCGTGATGGGACTGGTGGCGTGGAACGAATGGTTGTTCCTGAGCACTGCGAAATAGGCGACCGCTGCGTGGTCGTGCAGGTACGGGCATGTCAGCATGAAGAAGTTGCCGAGCATCCGGTCGCTGCACCAGTCCCCGGCAAGGTCGGACAGGCAGTCAAACAGATAATAACCGCCCTGACCGACGTCGCTGATAACCTGGTGTATCTCAGTTATGAACTGCTCGAATCCCGCCTCGGGATCGAGCTGGTGTACCTCCGCGCCGCTTTCGACGGACACCAGAGGTTGGTGCCTGGCGAAGCGAAAGTAGATAGCCCTCTGACCGCTCCGCGCTGCGTTTCGGCAGTACGGTTCGACGAAGGGTTGATAGTCGTCAACTGAGTCAACCTGCCAGACAATGTTGTCGCCGGGCATCAGGCCTTTCAGCACACTATCCAGACCCGCAAGGCCTGTGCTGAGGCTATCGTCAATCGTCGTCATGACACACTCCAACTTCCCAGGCTGCTTTGCCGATAACAACCCGGCAAAACCCCGCACGAATCCCTGATTCTTAACCTACAACGTATCCGCGTCTTTTCCAAGACCGTTCATCAGTTCATTATTTTTATTTCATTTTGCCCGTATGCGGGCAAGACTGCTGTGATGGGGCAGATGTTTGTTTAGGCGGTATTGGCTGCGACTGGCAACGACAGTCCCTGCTAGACCAACGGAGACCGATGCTCGGAAAAACCGGACACGCAAAACAAACTGTGCCTATGGGCGCGACTGTTCCCGCTGGCGTCAGGAGGAAAATCGGCATGGAAGTACCTATTGAAGTCGGGCCAGACGATCTGCCATGATGTTCGCAAGGTGATCGCGAAGTTCGGTGGTCAGCGTCGAGTCGCCTATCATCTTCATGAATTCGTCGCGCAGGTCGAGCAAATCGGCAATCTTGCCTTCGGCGTAGGTAGCGGCAATACCCACATGGTCAGCGAAAGCAAGGAAGTCCGTTCGCCACAGTCGGTTTCGCCTGCCGTTGACGGTTAGAGCGAGTTCTCCGTATTCCTCAGGAATCACCAGCCGCGACGAGACAAGGTCGTAGGCGGGGCTTAGCGCAACGGTGCCTTCCTCGCCGGTCAGCAGGGAAAAATTCTTCCGGTGAGCATCGCCGTTGCCGATGGCGAAGTTGAAGATGGTCATCTCGAACAGCCGCTGGAGTTCCAACGGCGCGAAGCGGCAATGATCTTTGATGACTTTGGCGATCTGCTCGTGGCTGCCGGCGTATTTGTCGGGACCGCCGAGAATCTGGTGGATGTCCTCGCAGGCTAACTTCTCGATGCGTCGGCCCTTCTAGTCAAGTTTATTTGTACTCTATCGGGTATAAAAAGCGGGCACAAGAGAATGTTACGGGCTTCAGTTCACCTTTGGAAGGCTGTTTTATACCCTATCGGGACCATCCTTTTCAGGCTTTTTTCAACTCGTGAATCCTGGCGGTTCGTCCAGGATGGCCATGATTTGCCTGGCGCAATAGACCCGGCCTCGCCTGGCTTGACCGAATTGTTTAAGGATGCCGAGGGATTCCAGTTTCTCAACGGCCCGTTGTGCGGTTGTGTAGGCTACGTCGAGGCGTTGAGCGGCCTTGCCGATGGTCCAGAAGGGGTTCTCTCCAAGCAATTCGACCAGGGCGGACGGTGTTCTGGAGGATTCACCGGCCACGACCTGCTGCCATTGGGTCAGGAGGGAGTTGATTCGCCCGGCCCGGCTGAGGGCATCTTCCGACATGCGCGCCACACCGTTGAGGAAGTACTCCAGCCACGGCGTCCAGGCGGCCCGGCTCGTTACGCCGCTCAGCCGCTCATAGTAGTCAGCACGGGTGGCTTCGAAGAAGGCGCTGAGGTACAACAGCGGCGTGGGGAGAATCTCCCGCTCGATAAGAAACAATGTTATCAGCAAGCGCCCCACGCGCCCGTTGCCGTC
>DAOVLV010000195.1 GCA_030631085.1 Planctomycetales bacterium
AAGGGATAGACGATCTTCACATCAGCGAGGTGTTCGAGTTCCTCGACAAATGCTTCCACGGATGCCTTTGTGAACAGCAGCGAGGCGATTTTCTTTTTCAGCAGGGTGTCGGCGGGCCGTATCATTTCCCCTGCGACGGCGGCATAAGGCTCGTCGGATTCGCTGAATCGCTGGGCCGTCTGCCTGACGATGGAGATTATATCGTTCATTTTGGTATCGACAGCGCCCGGCATGAAAATCTGCCTGATCGTCGGTTCGGCCTCACTGAACGACTTGAAGGCGACTTCGCGGAATTTCGGTTCCTCAGGCGGTTCTGCGGGCTGGGACGGTTGCGTATCGGCCCGTGCCGTGGACGTTGTCGGGATCAGGATGCGTTTTTTCAGTTTGTCTTTGTTCTGCTCCCAGTGCCGCATCATTTCTTTTTCGTCCGGTTCGACACCGCGAGAGATAATTCCCTCGTTAATGAACAACCAGGATATTTCCAGGCGATTGGGAATGCGGTAACCAAATCCGTAATCAGTCTGATTGGACCGTGCGAGCGGTTCGAGGTTTTTGTACCGGTCGAACTGCTCGACAATGGCCTGCTCCGACGGTTCGGTCGCATCGGTTGCGGAATCTTCAGCCGGGAGCGAAACCATTGCCAGTTGGATTTTTTCATAGAGGTTCCCTGCGGTGTGTCGCAGTTCCGGTAGCGACGGCGTGGTTTCAATATCCGCCGCCAGAAACGCCGCTGTAACTTTCAGGTAATTCTTTACCGCCCGGCGGAGTTCTTTTTCGGTGCGACCGTTTTCACGCAGATTCGCCAGTTCACGCTGGTACGTCTCGCCGGTGAGTTCCGATTCGAGCAGGAAGGAATCTATCCGGTCGTCGCTTATGGTGATGCCCATTTGCTCGGCCTCGTGCACCAGCAACACCCATGCAAGCCCCGCGTCCCGCTGTCTGATGAACATTGTGAAAGCGGCCTCGCCGGCCCTTCGACCCATCCCCATCCTCAACGACCGGTTAAGCAGGTTAAGGTCAACCGCCGCTATCTCGATCATCCTTCCGGTAACTTTCTTGTCGTTGACGTATCCGACGGTTGCATCGCGCCCGCGACCACGATCACACCGCTGGAAAAGCGTCGGAACCAGAAATGCCACCATCAGCAGCACCATCACCATCAGTACCAGTTTCTGCCGCTGACGAAAGAATTTGAATGCCATAATATCACTCCGTGTTAATCGTCCAGTTAATTACTGTGAAACCTCACAAGTATAGGCAGATATAGAGGCATTGCAACGACTAATGACCAATGTCCAATGACCAATCAATGACCAATGACTAATGTCTAAATCTACCGAAGAGCGTTTGTGTTTCCCCCAGCGGTTTTTGGCATTAGGCATTGGTCATTAGACATTATTTAGACATTGGTCATTGGACATTGGTCATTTATCCTTTAATAACTCCCATCGGTTTCAGGCGTGCGACCTTTCGCGCCAGGCCGGCGGATACGACGACATCAACTACGTTGTGGATGTCTTTGTAAGCGTCGGGTTGTTCTTCGGCCAGACCTGATCGGCCTCGGGCGCGGGCGATAATACCGGCGTCGGCGAGTTCGGCGTCTATTCGCCGTCCTGCAGCGGCGCGAATGGCGGCTTTGCGGCTCATTACGCGCCCTGCCCCGTGACAGGTCGAACCGAACGTCTCACGCATCGCAGCGGCTGTACCGACGAGGACGTAACTGGCGGTACCCATGTCGCCCGGAATCAACACAGGCTGACCGATTAGGCGATATCGCTCCGGCAACTCTTCATTTCCAGGCCCAAAGGCCCGCGTAGCGCCTTTGCGATGGACGCATAATTTCCGCGGCTTGCCGTCCACTTCGTGCATCTCTATCTTGGCGATGTTGTGGGCGACGTCATAGACCTGCCGAAGACCCAGCGACTCGACCGAGGCCTTGAAATGATGCGCCAAGGCCTTTCGCGCCAGGTGGGCGAGTAACTGACGATTGGCCCATGCGTAGTTGGCGGCGGATCGCATCGCGCCGAGGTATCGCCTGCCTTCCGGGCTTTTGACCGGGGCGCAGACCAACTGGCGGTCCGGCAGGTCGATACCGAACTTCTCCGGCGCTTTCCGCAGCGATTTAATCGCGTCGTCGCAGACCTGGTATCCGAATCCGCGAGAACCGGAGTGGATCATCACGCAGATTTTCCCGACGGCCAGTCCCATCGCCTCGGCGGCCCGGGCATCGAAGATTTCCTCGATGGACTGGACCTCGACGAAGTGGTTTCCCGCTCCGAGTGTTCCGCACTGGTCGCGTCCGCGGCGGTAGGCGACCGGCGAGACGGCGTCCGGGTCGGCGCCCGACAATGCCCCGCCGGCTTCGGTGGCAGCGAGGTCGTCTTCATCGGCGAGGTCAATCTCAGCCAGGTATTTCGCCCCGCCCAGACATATCTTGCGCAGTTCCTTATCGGAGAATTTGAACTTCCCGCCGACGCCGACGCCGCAGGGAATATCGCGGAATAACTGGTCAATCAGCACCTTCATCTGCGGGCGGACCTGCTCGACGTCCAGATCGCTTCGCAACAGTCGGACGCCGCAGTTTATGTCGTATCCCACACCACCGGGCGAGACGACCCCGCCGGCTTCTATGTCCATCGCCGCTACACCGCCGATGCAGAATCCGTATCCCCAGTGAATATCCGGCATCGCCAGCGACGCGCCGACGATCCCCGGAAGCGTTGCGACGTTGGCGACCTGCTCGGCTGCCTGCTCGCCGCGTATGTGAGACATCAACTTCTCATCGGCATAGATAATCCCATCGACCCGCATCCCAGGCCTGGAGTCTTTCGGTATCCGCCAACGGTATTCGTCAATCTGCTCAATCTTGATGTTTGTCGCCTTACCCATAGGAAACCTCGCAATTTCCAATTTCTTCTATACGTCCAGAATCACCCGTCCGGTCCATTCGTCGCCTTCGCGGGCGACCTTCAGTTGATGATACGTAACTGCCTTGATTTCATCGCCCAGTTCGTGCCGGGCGGGATCGTAAGTCTCACCGGTAACTTCGGCGGCGACGGAGGTCTCATCTATCCGCTTGACCTTGACGCCGGCGACGAGAAATTTCTCCAGGTTGAACAGCCCCAGCAATTCAGCCAGAAAATCCACCAGGAGCGATTCGACATTTTCGGATTCAACCTGGATTTGCAATGTCTTTTGCTTTTTTACCGACTGTCGCGGGCAGATTACATCGGCCAGACCTTCGCCCATCGCCTCGAACAGTTCGCCGAGGGTATCGGCGCGGGCCTCTAACCCCACGTCGGCGGTGTGTTCGAATGTCCGGCAATGTTTGGTCATAACCTCGTCCGTCTGTAATTCTAACCGTTGTGATGATAAGATACCCGTATGTTACTCGGTTCGCACCTTAGCATTTCCGGCGGGTTGCATCGGGCGATTGAAACCGCTGCTGATTACGGGTTCGATTGCGTTGCAATGTTCGTCCGCAACCAGCGTCAGTGGCGCGCGTCGCCGCTGAGCGCCGAAGCGATTGCGACGTTCGTCGAGGTCCGCCATCGGCTGAAAATCGCACCCGTCGTCGCGCACGGGTCGTACCTGGTGAACCTCGCCGGCAAAGCCGACGTCCGCCGAAAATCCATCGCTGCGATGCGAGACGAACTTGACCGATGCGAGCGGCTGGGGATTGAATACCTTGTCTTTCATCCCGGTTCGCATGAAGACGCCGTCGAAGGTATTGACCTGATTGCCGAGGCCCTGAATGAAATCATTACAGACCGGAGCGGGCCGACGAAAATCCTCCTTGAGACCACCGCCGGGCAGGGCAACTACATCGGCCACACCTTCGAGCAACTTGCCGACATACTGGAGCGGCTGGAGATGGCTGAGCGTTTCGGCGTCTGCCTGGACACCTGCCACATTTTCGCCGCCGGTTACGACATCCGAACGCCGAGCGCTTATCGCAAGACCATCGCCGAATTCGACAGTATTATCGGTTTGGAGAGGTTGCTGGCCATCCACCTGAACGATTCTGTCAGGGACCTCGGTAGCAGGGTTGACCGCCACGCCCATATCGGTCTGGGAAAAATCGGGCTGACAGCCTTTGCCGAACTCGTCAACGATAATCGCCTGGCGAATCTACCCACGATCCTCGAGACGCCCAAGGGCGCCGACGATGCCGGACGCGACTGGGACGAAGTCAACGCCGCTGCGCTGCGGGGGCTTCTTCGATGATTACTCCGGTGGGGGCACCGGCCAGTACTCCTCGTCATGGAAGAGTGTGATGTAGGCCGGAATTGACCCGGCGTGCCCGTCGAGATACCCCGCCTGCGAGGTGCCCAGGTGCCGCGGCTCAGTCCAGTCCGGGCCGTGAAACCACGGATCGTTCAGTATCTGGTCGTGGTACATATACTCCCACTGCATCATCCCGGTGTTTTCCTCTGCCAGCAGGATAGTGCGGGCGGGGTAAGGAAAGGTGTCAATCCTGCGCATGTAATTTTCAACGAAGTCATAACAGCCCGCTATCGCGTCGCACCTCGGGTCGAGAAACGTCCGCGAGTTATACGAAAAGTGATAGGTAAAACGATAATTTTCAACATCATCTTCCGTCCAGTGTGGCCCGGCAGACGAGCCGCCCCAGGGATACCCATACGGATAACCATGCTCCATGTACCACGGTCCGGGGTTGGGGTCCTTGGCTTTGGGGCACAACCACATCTCCGGCAAAGTCATCGCGCCGGTGGTGGCCAACAGCCCCGTCGAGATCGGGATACACGCCTCTCTACCGTATGGCCTGTTTCTGCCCTCCATGATTATCGCGCCGTCCGGTCCGGGGAGGTATCGGTTGCTGAAAGAAGCATAAGTCGCGTGGGCCTTCATTAAATTACCCAGATGGACCAGACACCGCACCTTGTAGGCTTGTTCCTTGGCCCTGCCC
>DAOVLV010000364.1 GCA_030631085.1 Planctomycetales bacterium
ACAGGCCGGCTACAGGCGAGCGGGGCATCATAGTAGCAGAAGGAAAATTTCACGTAGGATCGACTCTCGCTGACATCCACGGCGACGGCCGGCTTGGACTGGTTTGCGGGCAGAACATGACTCCCGGCAGTTGGCCTGGGAAGTGGTCGCTCGTATGCTTCAAGCCGGGCGACGACCTGAACACCCCCTGGGACAGATATGTAATCGACCCGCACACCAACGGCGGGGCGCACGACGTGCTCTTTGCCGACGTAGATGGCGACGGTCAATGCGAACTACTGGCAAACGCCTGCTACAGCAGGACTCCGGGCGTTTTCATCTACAAACCCGGCGACGATCCGAACGCACCGTGGCATAAGCACGCCGTGCAGACCGGCTTCTTCGAGGAAGGTTTGGACGTGGCGGACCTGAACGGCGACGGCCGGGTTGAGATAGTCTCAGGCCCTGACGTATATTTCTGTCCGGAAGACGGGCCTTACAGCGGGCCTTGGCGACGGGAAGTCTTCGCGCCGTCGCATAGAGAAATGTGCCGCCTGAAACTGCTGGACATCACCGGTACAGGAAGGGCCGATATCGTCATCGTCGATTCGGAATATTTCGAGGGGCAACTGTCATGGTTCGAGAACCGCCTGGTCGAAGAACCGGACCGCCCGTGGATCGAACACCGAATCGAGCGAGGCCTGAAATACGCCCACTCGCTGGAGGTCAGGCAGAAGGACGGCAAGTCCGTACTTTTCGTAGCCGAGATGGCCGGCGGTGGATGGGAGGCGCCGTACAACTACGATGCCCGCCTGATCGAGTACACCAGCAGTAACGCCGGCAAGACCTGGGATCGTCAGATCCTCGACCAGGGCCAGGGCACTCACGGCGCGGTTCTCTTCGATATCGACGGCGACGGAGAGGAAGAAATCGTTACTAAGGAGCACCGTGTCCCCAGGGTGCAGATATGGAAAAAACCCTCCAAGGCATCCCCGATTCTGGATTATCGTCACCGGTTCATCGACCGCGACAAGCGGGACATTTCGATCGATATCCTGGCTGCCGACGTGGACGGCGACGGACGAAAAGACGTCGTGTGCGGTTCGCATTGGTATCACAATCCCACGTGGAAGCGATATCAGATACCCGGCATCTTCCAGGTAATCAACGCCTATGACATTGACGGCGACGGTCGCGATGAGATTATCGCTATCAAGCCAAAGCCCGGCTCGGAAGGCGGATATGGCAGCCTTTGCAGCACGCTGGTCTGGCTCAAGGCCGTTGACCCGGCTGCCGGTAAATGGCGGGAGTTTCCAATCGGTCAGGGCGTCGGCGACTGGCCTCATGGCTCCTGCGTCGCGCCGCTGCTACCGGGAGGGAAACTCGCCCTGGTAACCGCCTACCACAGCGCACATTCAGACGATGATCGTAAGTCGGATTACCCTGAGATATTTGAGATCCCCGACGACCCCACCGCCGGGCCTTGGCCGAAACGAACGCTGGCCGAAATCACCTACGGCGAGCAGATTGTGGCATGGGACATCACCGGCAACGGTACGCTTGACCTTTTTGCCGGGCCGTGGTGGCTGGAGAACCTCGGCGACGGTAACTTCAAGCCGCATCGGATAATCGGAGACGATTCGTTCTATCCGGCCCGACTTGGCGTCATGGACGTTACGGGCAACGGTCGGCCCGACGTTGTGATGGGGCAGGAGGTGATGGATTACCCAAAGGAATACGTCCCGTTCTCGCCGCTGGCGTGGTTTGAATGCCCCGAAGACCCTCGGTCCGAACCTTGGCCAATGCACGTCATAGACCAGGTCCGCTGCGCCCATTCAATCGGAGTCGCCGACCTCGACGGCGACGGGCAAAAGGAGATTGTCTGCGGCGAACACGACCCGTTCTACCCGTACCGCAACCGAAACCGGCTTTTCGTCTATAAGCAGGCCGATCCCAAGGGGCGGACCTGGAAGCGATACCAGTTGGACGACCGCTTCGAGCATCACGATGGGGCGCAGATCATCGAGCTTTCCCCAGGCAGGTTCGGTATCATCAGCCACGGGTGGCAGGATAGCATCTACGTCCACCTCTGGCAGCGCGATTAGACCAGGCTGGAGCTTCGTCTGACTGCGTCAGGATGCATCGACAACCCATAGGGAGGAGTTCTATTGCAGCGTCACGCCTTGACGATTTTCTTCCGGCCTCGACGGACGCTCTTTGTGGCGTTGCGGGTGTCGATTACCAATTGGGCGTTATCGACGATAAACTGATAATCGTAACTGCTATGGTCCGTGGAGATGAGCACGGCGTCGTAGCGTTTCAGCATCGAGGCCGAGATATTTTTGGATGTCATTTTCAGGTTGTGTTGCCTTGTCCTGGGCATTTGCGGCACATGCGGATCGTTGTAATCGACTTTAGCGCCGCGATATTGCAGCAGTTTAATCAACTCCAGCGAAGGGCTTTCGCGGATGTCGTCAACGTCTTTTTTGTAGGCCAGGCCCAGGATGAGGACCTTCGCGCCTTTCATCGCCTTTTCCTGCCAGTTCAGTGCGTACATGAGTTTATTAATGACGAATTCGGGCATACCGACGTTGACCTCGCCTGCCAGTTCGATAAACCGCGTCGCCATACCGTACTGGCGCGCTTTCCATGACAGGTAAAACGGGTCGATCGGGATGCAGTGTCCGCCCAGCCCCGGGCCGGGGTAAAAGGCGGTGAAACCGAATGGCTTGGTCGATGCAGCCCGGACAACCTCCCAGACGTCAATGCCCATCCGGTCGAAGAGCATTTTCAGTTCGTTGACCAGGGCGATATTGACGCACCGATAAGTGTTTTCGAGTATTTTCGACGCCTCCGCCGCTTCGCAACTGGAAACGGGAACTACGGTGTCAATCGCCCACTCGTAACACGCCACAGCCGATGCCAGCGAATCCCTGTCGTATCC
>DAOVLV010000452.1 GCA_030631085.1 Planctomycetales bacterium
GATTCCGGGACGACAAGGCTCCCGGCAAAGGCCGATATTACTCCAAACAGGTAACGATGGACAAAGGCGGCGAATTTGTCTTCACCTGCCCCGCCACCGGAAAACTGGAGTACATCATCCTGTACCTCTACGACAGGACAGCCAAGACCCCGCCCGAAGTCGGAACACCAATGGACGTCTATCGGGAAACGATCACGGGTAAGGAGATCAAATCGTCCGCACAGGCCGACAAGGTAAAGGCCGGTCGGGCGACCGGACTGAAGGCGGGAGTTGCGACGGTCAAGATCACGCCTCCCATCGGCGTCATCACCAACGGCGGAAAGAAGACCACCGGCGTCGCCGGTGAACTGTTCGCTAAAGCGCTGGTTCTCGACGACGGGAAGACCAGGGTGGCGCTGGTAACCGTGGACGTTATCCTGTTGGGCAAAAAACTCGTGGCCGAGACGCGCCAGCGGATCGAAAAGACAACAAACATCCCCGGCTCGCACGTGATGTTCGCCGCCTCACACACGCACTGTTCCCCTATAACCATGCGCCAGGCCTGGGGCACGGGTGCGAAAATGGTGCCCGATCAGAATTACCTCGACCGGTTGGTGACAAAGATGGCGGGCGCTGTGGCCGAGGCGAACTCGCGACTGGTCGAGGTGAAAGTCGGCGTGGGCGAGGGAAACGCCCCTTTCAACGTAAATCGCTGGATTCCCACGCCAAAAGGACAGTTTGCCTTCAGGTGGGGTCCCTACCTCGCCGGTCCGACCGACGAGACGCTGTCGGTTCTGAGGCTGGACCGGACGGACGGAACGCCGCTGGTTGCGGTGGTCAACTTCGCCGCCCATCCTACCGTGATGAGTTGGGGCAGGCAGTTCTGCGGCGACTTTCCCGGCTTCCTTCAGGAGACCCTGGAGAAGGTTTATGACGGGAAGATGACGGTGATGTTCATCAACGGGGCGGCTGGGGATTTAAAGGTAAAGTGGCTGTGGAAGAGGAGGCGCGGCTCGCTCGGTTTTGCCTACGGCGGCGCCAAAGACGCTCGACGATGGGGCAGGATTATTGCCGGCGTGGCGCTGACGGTTCTGGAACAGGTCAAGACGAACAATCAGCCGCGCCGGATCAGTATTGCCTCAAAGCAAGTTGATCTTCCGATGGTTCCTTTACCGTCGGCCGAGGAAATTCAGAAGCAGTTGGCTGCAAAACGCAAGGCGGGCAGGGACACTACCTGGGAAAAGCGAGTCCTTCCGTCGCTGCGGGACGGGACCGCCCCCAGGACGATTACCGGTGAGGTCCAGTTGCTGCGTCTTGGTGATGACATCGCCCTGCTGGCGGTTCCAGGCGAGTTGTTTGTCGAGGTTGGCCTGCGAATGAAGAAGGAACTGGGCTGCAAGCGCCTGTTCATCGTCGGCTTCGCCAATGGCTATGTCGGGTATTTGCCTTCGGCGAGGTTCGCCCGGCTGGAGGGCAGCAGGAAGGCTTACGAGTGGCACAAATTTTTCTGGTATCCCGCCGGATTTTCCGAGGGCGTTGAGCCGGCGCTGATGTCGGCCTCGAAGAA
>DAOVLV010000138.1 GCA_030631085.1 Planctomycetales bacterium
AAACCCAATACAAACCCCAGCAAACCCAATCGCCGAAAAGCCAAAATGGATGTAAACTCACATACAACAAAGGATTACAGAAAAAAAGCTGCTTTCGCAGTCCGAAAAAACAAACCCAATTCAAAGCCAATTTCCGAAAAGCCCAAAATGAACGTAAACTTCTATTTAACAAAGGATTATAAAAATGAACTCTGTCGGAAGCTTCAAAAAAACAAACCCAATCAAAGCCAATCTCAAAATCCCACAACCACGCCAACAGCCTATGCCAACATTAGTAACAAGGGCTTTAAACTGGCAATCCTCGCTGGCGAGGGCAGTTGTCCAATATTCCTTTGGCCTCGAGTTTTTTCATCACCCTATCGAACATGCTATCGATCCATGAACAGTTGGCCCAGTATCTCAGGATCATCTGCTGCCACTGTTTCTTGCTCGCTTTGCTCCAGAACCCTCTGTACATTTGCTCTCTGTTCACGCCCGTCGCGTGACAAGGCTCTGCCTTATCCTTGGCAGGCTGTTCGGGCACAGGGATTTTGTCAATCTCGTATAACCGGGCGGGACATTGTGCCCGGCGTGTGGCTTCAAAAAGGACAAATACAAAAACAGAGGCCTTTCCTTGTCGATTCCTTTTTCGATAAAATGCAGACATTCATTAAAGACCCAGCCATCGCGGTGGTCCTTTTCTTCAACTTTACTCGTGCAGCCAAGATAGCCGGCAATGTTTTCTTCTCCAGCTCCGAAGGGCCGGGTTTCCTGCATGTATCGGCCGAGCCCCTCCGGGTTCATGTCGCTCATCATAACCGCGTCTCTTTCGTAGAGAGAGCTATTGCGAGGCTGGCCGATAAATCGCGTTTCAAAGCCTCGTGTTGAACACCCTTTTGCCCTCCAATGTGTTTTCCCAAAACCCGCGGTCTGGTAGCCCGCTTTTCTCAGGATTTCAGGCAGCGTTTCACAAGGTAGTTGATCGTCAGTGAGGCTCATGCTGTTTTTCAGCACGCCTACCTGGGAAGGATACAGCCCCAGCATCATGGAGTAACGGCTTGGAACGCACATAGGGCCCTGACAGACGGCTTGATCAAAGAGAACGCCATTATCAGCGATCCTGTCCAGCGCAGGCGTTTTGACCATCGGGTTGATTTTTCCGACGCAGTCCCAACGCTGCTGGTCGCTCATCAGGAAAATAATGTTCGGCCTCTTGTCGTTTCCCTTTTTGACGGCCTCAGCTCCAATAGATAGTTTAGAAGCCCAGACTGTTGCGCTTGAGAGGACGGCTGTGCTCCTCAGAAACTCTCTCCTGGTTAGTAACTTTTTCATCCTTCGTAACCTCCTAAGTACTGTTTATACGGTTCGGCTCGCTCTGGCTGCGTTTGGCAAATCATCTGTACTATTACAAGATAGTCACAACGAGGTACATGCCGTAAGGTGCGCTCTTTCATACGCGTCCGGCTTACTATAGAACTCGTTTGTAACGAGCACTTGCGAGATCAACGACTTATGGTATCCTCTTAGCTTCTTAGATTCAAGTTATATCTGGAGGATAGTGATGGACACAGAAATGCCTTCTACCCGGCCAATAAGATTGAATTATCAGGACAGGTTTGATAGCATGTTGGAAAAGAGGCTCAGTCCCGATGTGTCGGGATAGCTGAGCAAGCAAATTTTATGTTATATGGTGAATCCGTCAGTTTGCCTGGGGTAAACTGCCGGAACACACTATGAAGACAATGAAGACAATAATGGTAAGCTTGGTGATAGGTTTCGCAACGCTTTCTCTTTGGGGTGCTCCTGCTGTGACAGTGCGTCAGCACGGCGAGGATGCGGCCAAGACGGATCCGTCAGTTTGCCTGGGGCAAACTGCCGGGGCCCCGTATGTAGAGGAAACGCCGGCCATGCCGAAAGATGTGCCGGCTAACTGGCTAACATACCATCTTGCCCACCCGGGCCCGGGTGTCGGCATGCCAGGCGATCCCAACCCCGCTTTTTACTATAAAGGCCGCTATCATCTGCATTATATTTACAAAAACAAGCACGGCTTTGCGTTCGCTCACGTATCCAGCAAGGACATGGTTACCTGGAAGTGGCACCCCACCGTACTTGTCGGGCCCAATACGGGTCACGGAATGTTCAGTGGTACAGGATTCTTCACTAAGGAGGGGCAGCCAGTAATGATCTACCATGGCCAGGGGTCGGGAAATAACTACCTGGCTTTTGCCCTGGATGATAATCTGGATGAATGGACCAAGCCAGTTGCGGTTAAGCCCAGGACTAAATCCGGGCAGGCGGCCAAGATACGTATGTGGGATCCTGACTGTTGGTTGAATGGTGATACCTATTATGCAATATCCGGCGGCGGCCCACCTCATTTGATGAAATCCTCGAATCTTGAAGAGTGGGAGTATCTTGGGCTCTTACTGCACAAAGACATGCCGGATCTGGGAGTAAGTAAAAATGAAGACGTCTCTTGCGCCAATATGTTTAAGATAGGTGACAAGTGGATGCTTCTTTGCATCAGTCATAGGATGGGGTGCCGTTACTACCTTGGCGATTTTAAGGACGAGAAGTATCTTCCCGAGTTCCACGCCATGATGAACTGGAAGGACTGGAATTTCTTCGCGCCGGAATCACTGCTGACTCCGGATGGCCGCCGTGTCATGTGGGCCTGGTGCAGGCTTGAGGGCGCCCAGAGTGCTATCCAGTCACTGCCGCGTGAAATTAGCCTGCCCGCCGATGGTGTGTTGCGCATCAAACCGCTGCGGGAACTTAAGAAGCTTCGTTATGATGAGAAGAATGAAGGTAACATCATCGTCAAGAGCAATAGCAGCCACATGCTCAAGAGAATTTGCGGTGACACTGTAGAGCTGAGCGTCACAATCAAGCCAACCAGCGCCAAAGAATATGGCATCAGCGTATTCTGTGATAAGGATGGCAGGGGTTTTCCTATCACCATCAAGCCAGAGAGCAAGGTCATGGCAATGGGCGAAATTAAGCCTCCGTTCGAGCTTGAGAAAGGTGAAGATCTGAACCTTCGTATCTTCCTGGATAAAGGCATGGTCGAGGTCTTCGTCAACGATCGCCAGGGAGCTGTATACATGCACCAGCACGATAAGGAAGATGTAGGCATAAGCCTGTTCAGCAAAGGTGGTGATATAACGGCCAAAGTCAAAGGCTGGAAAATGAAATCAATCTATGCGGGCCAGTAAAGTGCACCAATTTCTCTTGCTTTCCGGCTCACTGCCGCAATCGCAAGAAAACAACAATCAAATTGTCTATCAGATACACGGGAGGAATTAACATTATGAGAACGTATCTTGCAATGACAGTTATTAACGCAATTGTTGCCCTGAGCTTGATGAGCATCGCTGCGGGATCTGATGTGCTGCCGAATCGCGGACTGTATGAAGTAAGCCACGAGCGGGTGGAACTGCGAGGCGGGTTCTGGGGCCCGCGTTTGAAGACCCACCACGAGACGACCATCGGCCACGCGCTGGACTGCCTGGAGCGCAATGGGCACGTCACCAACTTCGACAAGGCGGCTGGAGTGTTCGACGGCCCGCTCCGCGGCCACCATGCCTTCGACTCGGATATCCACAAGGCCATGGAAGGCGCAATGTATTCCTTGCAGCATCGCGACGACCCCAAGCTGCGCAAGCGCGTCGAAGGCATTCTCGATCGCATCCTGGCCGCTCAACAGGAGGACGGTTACCTGATCTCGTATTTTATCGTCAATGGGCTTGATAAGAAATGGGACGACATGCGTTTGCAGCACCAGATGTACAACGCGGGGCACTTTTTCGAGATGGCTGTCGAGCATCATCGGCTCAGCGGCAATCCCAAAGCACTCAACGCAGCGAAGCGGTTCGCCAACCATATTGACAGCGTTTTCGGACCTGGAAAACGTTATGATGTCAGCGGGCACGAGGAAATCGAGCTGGCCCTGGTCAAACTGTATCGCGCCACCGGCGAACGACGATACCTGGAGTTGTCTCGGTTCTTACTCGATGAGCGCGGCCATCTTCACGGCACTAAGCGAAGACCGTTCGAGCCCGGTCCACTGGTCGTGCCGGAGCGGGTCGAAGGCCATACCGATGCGGAACATCGCCGTGCAGTGTGGCACGCCAGTCTGCGATGGCGTAATGGCCGGATGCAGGACCACAAGCCGCTGGTAGAGCAGACCGAGGCAGTCGGCCATGCCGTGCGGGCCGGATACATTTATTCGGCGATGGCCGATATCGCCCGTTTCATGGACGCCCCCGACTACGAGCGTGCCCTGGATCGCATCTGGCAGGACGTGGTGAGTCGCAAGATGTACGTCAACGGGAGCATCGGAACCGCCCAGTATGGCGACGAGGGATTTGGCGACCCGTACCTGCTGCCCAACAGGACTTATTGCGAATCCTGCGCAAACATCGCCCACGTGCTCTGGCAGCACCGGATGAACCTGCTCAAAGGTCAGGCCAAATACGCCGACGTGATGGAACTGGCACTCTACAACGGAGTCCTGTCGGGAATCTCGCTCTCGGGCGACGGTTTCTTCTATCAGAACCCGCTGGAAAGCAAAGGGAGCAACCGAAGCTCCTGGATCGGCCTGGCGTGCTGCCCGACGAACCTGACACGGATCATCCCACAGGTTGGCGGACTGGTTTATGCCCAGGGTAAGAACCGGTTGTATGTCAACCTTTTCGCCTCGGGAGATGCCTCGCTCGAGATGGATGACGGCGTGAAGGTGAAACTGGCCCAAAAGACCAACTACCCATGGGACGGTCACGTGAAGTTGACGGTCACACCGGAGCAGACATCCGATTTCGACCTGTGCTTGCGGATACCGGGCTGGGGGCTTGGCCGACCTGTTCCCAGTGATTTGTACCGCTTCGCTGATTCGAAAGTCGCTGCCGTTGGGCTGAAGGTCAATGGAAAAACGATTGATGCCACACCAGAAGAAGACGGTTATGTCCACCTGAAGCGTTCGTGGAAGGCCGCCAATGTCGTGGAATTGGACATGCCGATGCCGATCCGCCGGGTTTACGCTCACGAGAAAGTCAAGGCCGACCAGGGCAAAGTGTCGTTAATGCGTGGCCCGATCACCTACTGCATCGAGGCGGTTGACAACCCGAACGTGGACGTCCTTAGCGTAGTCTTGCCGCGCGAAGCCGAACTGCGGGCAGAGCATCGCGACCGATTGCTCGGTGGCGTGACGGTCCTTCAGGGCAAAGGCCTTGATGGCCGACAGCGTCCGGTCACTCTGACGGCCGTACCGTACTATTCCTGGGCTAACAGGGAAAAGGGAGCGATGACGATCTGGATCAACGAAGCTCCTATCGCATCCGCCGCCTTGCCTGCGGCGCCCAGCCCAGCCCATGCCCAGCAGGTAGATCAGAGCAAGCCCCTGAAACAAGCAGGCAAGAGCCCCATCAAAGTCTTCATCCTTGCCGGCCAGTCCAACATGGATGGTCAGGCCAACGTCAAGACGATAGACTTCCTCGGCGAAGACAAGGAGCACGGCGCCTTGCTGAAAACATTCAAGCCTGACGGCAAAACGCTGGCTACTCGCGACGATGTCTGGGTTGCTCACCGCGGCGTGTACGGAAATCTCGCCCCTGGCTACGGTGGTCGCAGACCCGATGACAAACTCGGCAACAACATTGGACCGGAATATGCCTTCGGCTATTTCATGGGAGAGGCAATGGACGAGCAAGTCTTGTTGATCAAGATCGCCGGTGGCGGCACGAGCCTCTACCGAAATTGGCGTCCTCCCAGTGCTTTTGCCTGTCGAAGGGGCTTTCGGCGCCGGTGGGTTCGGTGGTCTGTGGTTCCGGCGAGTTTATCGCCGAGGCGCGGCGAACGCGTAAGGTATTAGGCGGCGGGATGCGCCAGGCGGGTGTCATCGCAGCGGCGGGTA
>DAOVLV010000346.1 GCA_030631085.1 Planctomycetales bacterium
CATCCAGACCAAGCAGACCGAACTGGAACAGGCCCAGCGGTCAGGCGACCTGGAAGCGGCTGCCCGTATCCAGTACGGCGAACTTATCGAGTTGAACAAGCAGGCCGACGACGCCGAGCAGCGTCTGGCCGAACTGCACGACGGCGGCGGCGCGATGGTCCGCGAGGAAGTTACGCCCGACGAAATCGCCGAGGTCGTCGCGCGGTGGACGCACATCCCGGTTACGAAACTTATCGAGGCAGAACGCGACAAACTGATGAATATGGAAGACCGGCTGCGCGAGCGGGTTGTGGGGCAGGATTCAGCCCTCCGCGCCGTCTCCGACGCCGTCCGCCGAAGCCGGGCGGAACTGTCCGACCCGCGAAGACCTATCGGCTCGTTCCTGTTCCTGGGGCCGACCGGCGTGGGGAAAACCGAATTATGTAAAGCCTTGGCTGAACTGCTCTTCGACACCGAAGAAGCCATGATCCGCATCGACATGAGCGAGTTCATGGAGCGCCACGCCGTCGCGAGATTAATCGGCGCTCCTCCCGGATACGTCGGGTACGAAGAGGGAGGCCGACTGACCGAAGCCGTCCGCCGCAGACCTTACAGCGTCATACTGTTCGACGAGATCGAAAAGGCCCACGCCGACGTCTTCAACGTCCTCTTGCAGGTGCTCGACGACGGCCGGCTGACGGATGGGCAGGGAAGGACTGTCGATTTCAAGAATACCATTATCGTGATGACTTCCAACATCGCCTCGGACGTCGTACAGGCATTGGCCGGCAGCAAAGCGGAGGATTGGGAAATCGAGGCCGAGTTGACCGACGCGCTCAAACAGCATTTCCGCCCGGAGTTCCTTAATCGCATTGATGAGACAATTGTTTTTCATACGCTCAGCAAGGAAAACATCGCCGCGATAGTCAGCATCCAAGTCAGCCACCTCGCCGAACGCCTGGCTGGGCGAAAAATCACGCTGGAATTAACCCCCGAAGCCCGCAGCCTCATAGCCGAACTAGGCTACGACCCATCCTTCGGCGCAAGGCCATTAAAGCGCATAATCCAGCAAAAACTGGAAAACCCCCTAGCCCAAAAAATCCTCTCCGCCAAAATCCACGACGGCGACAAAGTAACCGTCTCAGCCGCAGGGAAGAGTTTTACGTTTGAAGTGGAAAAGTAGGCTGGGACGGCGTCCCACCTTCTTTTTGAATCGCTGTGACTGCGTATCAGCCTACCGACGGTTAGTCCACCCTACGCCTTCTGCAGAAACTGCTTGTCGCTTGAGAAACACGCAATCTTTCACAAGGGCACAAGGAAAGGCAACCAGCAAAACGACCGATGACTTATGACAGCATGAAGCAAGAGGCATCGGGTGAATCGCGGGAGGGATACGTCAAAATGGCAAAACCAATAGACCTTATAGTTTGCACTTGTTGCAGAAGAAAATTTAGAAGCCCTCGCAAAAGGACTTTTGTGGGAGGCTTTCGTAAATACAGGTGCCCCGCGTGCAAATCATGGATTAAATACCCCTTGGAAAATTCGGTTCGAAGTGCTTACTGGTGCATGATAATCCTGGGGCTTCTTGGCACATTTGCAGGGGGCTCAGTCTTTACAATACTTCTACTAGGTATAGGTATAGTTGTGTTAGTAGGGGACGGTCAGATTCGTCGTCAAACAAGGAGGGACGCGAAAATCAGCAAGCCGCCCGTGAGGCCAGCAGATGCTGATGTATTCGGCCCAACCATCTTTGTGCCGAAAAAGCCCCATACGCCTCTCTCCTCGGGCCAATCAGAACCAGTTAAACGTAACAAACGGGAGGAAGCGGACAATCAAAATGCCTCCATCGGACCGATTGGTAAGCAGATGTTCGAATCATCGAGTTCTCCTGTTGAGAGAAGGCTGGATCGGCCAAGCACAAACAACGTAACGTCGCATGTGGAGGCTGGCAAGTCCCCAGTTGACCGTATGCTCTTCGGCGCAGTGGTAGCGATCGGGATTATCTTCGGTAGTTTTGCCGTTTTCTTTATCCTTGATTGGTCCCAAACGCGACCTCGCCCTACCGAAATATCTGCCGCAACCGCTTCGAAGCCACCGGCAGAGTCTTCCCCGAAGAAGGTGCGGTCCCTTGCCAGCTTCACAGAAGAGGATCGCCACAAAGTGGCGAAGATCAAAGCTTTGACGGTGAAGCTCCAGAGACTAAATGAATCTGAATACTGGCTTATCAGGGGGCATAACGCATCTAGTGACCCGGAGGCCATCTATTGCTACAAGAGGGCCTTTTCTATATACCCGGAGATCGCTGCTCCACTCTTTGACTTGGGCCTCATCTACGAAAAGAACGGACAGTACCAAGACGCTTGGAATGCATATCGACGGGTCATTCTGGTACATGGTAAGACAAGCGATATAGGCAGAAGTGCATCGAAGCGAATTATGGATCTTCGCATTGCAAACAAGATTCAATAATGTCCATTAGATATGAAGAAACTTGGGGCGGACACAGCGGAATCTGCATGCTCGTGGGTATCCTGGGTTTCGTTGTCGTTGGCCCAGTTGTCGGCTTCCTAATAACATGGCCGTTCCGGTTGATGTGGCCGGCCTTCATGAAGGCTCATTCCTGGATATGGTTCTTGGCCGTTATCGTTTCTGGGTTCGGCTGGGTGTTTACCGTATCACAATGGACGAATGCCATTTCTGCCTATCAATACATTAGAGGCCACTTGAAAACCAAAGTGTCATTTTCCGAAGCTCGAAAACTGTCGTGGCTTTTTGTCCCCAATAAAACCGGGAAATGGTGGCCGATGAAGGAAATCCGAGATTTGCCAACTGAAATCAGGCGGACCGTACTTTTTCAAACTGCTGAGTCCATTCGCGTCAGCCTTTCCAAATCTGCAAGATGATTCGTTTACCAAGTGATAAAGCGGCGGGTGGTCGGGGTAAGGATTGTTGATGGCGGGTGCGTAGCGGTCCGAAGGACCGACGGACTGTGCAACCGGGTACATGCTTTACACTTTGTACCGGGCACATGGTTTACACTTTTCCATAAGTTTACGTAACCGTCTGGAGGCACTGGAGCGTAGCGGAAGGGCCTCCAGACGG
>DAOVLV010000444.1 GCA_030631085.1 Planctomycetales bacterium
CTGAATCGCCGAGTTTCTCGACGCAGGTACGCCAGACTTCTCCGACCGTCCGCCTTCCGTCCAGCATTGCTATGAACTGGTAGGCCGGCTCGTTCAGGCGGGAAAATTGATTGCTCGTCGGGTCCTGCAGGACGTGCCACATCTGCCCGCGAAAGTGCTGACGATAGACCTGGACCGTAGTCCGCAGCCTCGGCTTCAGGCCGGTTATGCGATACCAGGATTCGCTGAATGTAGGTCTTTCAATTGCCAATTACAATTTCCGATTTTCAATTTCCAATTTCCAATTGAACAGAAGAAAAAAATTCCGATTTCCAATTTCCAATTTCCGAATAACCGGAAGATGTTCTGTTTTTTTTTCAATTGGAAATTGAAAATCGGAAATCGGAAATTGTTACAACCAAAGTTTCATTCGCGCCCAGTTGATGATTTTTCGGCTCCACAACCAGGCGTATCTCCGCTGGTCTATATCGATTTTTGCGATGCCTTCCATCCCCGGCCTCATCCACGGCTTGGTTTCCAGCAGGCGGACGCGGACCCTGAAAATGTTTTGCTGATTGACGACTTCAGCGACCGGATTGATGTGCTCGACGATGAATTGCACTCGCCGATCCGGATAAGCCGCAGCCGAGAGTTCGCCGTACTGTCCCTCGCCGACTTCGGCTATTTCATCCTCCGGTACGGACAGTTCGGCCCGGAGCAATTTGAGCGGGGCGACCTCAAAGAGCACGTTTCCGGTCTTGACCGGCGCTCCGATTTGTCGCTTCAGGTCGCCGCTTATAACGGTGCCTGTCATCGGCGAGACGATCCTGGCTTTGCCGATACGGTGCTCCAGGAGGCGAATCTGCGCTGTGATCTTGGCGGCTTCGGCGCGGGCTACCTGTGCCTGGGCGGTTTTACCGTCCCGCATTGCCGCCGCTGCCTGCTTGAGACTCATCTGGCGTTCAGCCTTCGCTGCCGCCAATTGCAAACGCAGTTCCGACGTGTACAGTTCGGCGAGGACAGTCTCGCCGGCGATAACCGGATCGTCGGGAATCACCGAGACGCTTTTGAGGAACCCGTCGAACGGGGCTGAGATTACCTGCTGCTGTGTCGCCTCTAATACGAAAGTTCCCTCCGCCCGGTAATCGCCCTTTGCAAAGACGAGGAACGCAATGGCTGCGAAAACCACCATGGCGGCGACCTTCAGCCAGGTGTGCTTCGGACCAATCAGCACAGCCAGCCCTTTTCTCGCAGCGGCAGCGGCTTTAGCGCCGAACCAACGGTCCTGATCGTGCATATCCACCATCCGTGCGGTGCACAATTCGCACGCAAGTCGAAGTGGTTCGATCTCGTCGAGAACGACGGGATTGTCCGATGGACGCTCGGCAGTCAGAACCGCAACAGGTTCGCCCGCCTTTCGCAACGGCAGGGAAATCATCGCCGTCGGACCATGACGTTTCGAGAGTTCACCGGCGGCCCGGCTGACGTATTGGGCATCGGTCGCAGGCGGGTAAAATACTTCCACGTCCTGGTCGAGGCACTCCTCCATCGCCGATTCGATGTCCTGGACGACTTTCATTTTCCGGCTGAATTTTTCGGTGTGGCTCATCGCCTTCAGATAGACGTATCTGCCCTTCAGGAAGCCCAAACTCACGCGCTCGCACCGCCATCGGGCCGCCAATTCGTTGCAGAAGGCCATTGCCGC
>DAOVLV010000435.1 GCA_030631085.1 Planctomycetales bacterium
CCGGGCCTCGGCCAAGCCGGACGACGACGTCGCCCTGGCTCGCGAGATACTCCTTGCCGCTGCCGATTCGGTCAATCCGACTTCGCTTCGTTACCTGCTGGCAATGGAGGCCCTTAAGTTATCCGCCTCCGTCGGTAGCGAAGATGCGACCAAACTGGCGACAGAATCGCTGAACCTTGCCGATCAACTCAAACCGCTGGAACCCGTCGAGAAATGTCGCTTTGAGGTCAAAATTGCCGCCCGTCGGTATGAATTCGCTCGAAAGAACCGCGTTCCGACCCAGGCCCGCACGGTGCTGGCAGAGGATATGGTCGATGCTGAAATCGCCTTGGCCGAGGCGTTGATGCAGGTCAGGCAGACCAAACAGGCCGGTGTCGTTCTTGCGTCTGCGCGTTCCAGGGCGGCGAAATATAAACTTCCCGACCAGTTGGAAAGCGCCAAGGCTGCGACGAAGGCGTTGCAGTCGCTTATCGTCCGTCTGGCGCGGATTCGCGTTCTCGAATCCAGACTGGAGCGGGCATTGAAGGGAAATGACGCCGAGACGGTCAGAACGTCGCGTCAGAACCTCGCCCTGATTTATCTGCTGGATGAAGGGGATATATCCAAATCCGGTTCGTACATCTCCGGAACCGGCCATAAGTATGAATCGTCCACCCTGGCGGCGATGGTATTCCTGAAAGACCCTGAAAAAATCCCCGCCCCCGATGTGTGCAACGAAGCCATCAAAAATCTCATTCATGCCGCCCGGTCAGCGAAGAACGAACAGGCCAGGATTCGCATCGCTACGACGGCGATGAACCTTTGCCGGGCGTTACAAGCCGGCAAACTCACGGGTCTGGCGGCGGCCAAGACACGTCTGCTATTGGCCGAAGCCGAAAAACTCGCCGGCACCGGCCCCGCCGACCGGTTCATCCGTTTGCTCAAGACCAACTACAAGGGTCTGGACGGGAAAATCGAGATCCTCAATCTCAAGAAAAAACTCGTTCGCGTTACATACGACTTCAGCCGGCGTAAGCAACTGGGTGACTGGCGGACCGGGCGGGGAGCCTGGACGGTCAGTCGCAAGAAGGGTGCAGTCATAGGAACGCCGGCCGATGACAATTGGGCCTTCCTGACAAATCGGCTTTGCTTCCGCGCCGATAATCCCCTTTTGGTTACCTTTCGCGTGAGGGGGCAGAGGGACCTTACGGGAGCGATAGGGTTCAGTCCCGGAAACGCCCCGCAGCGCCGATGCCATTGGTTGCATTGTCGATTGGGTGCTTATTCCGATTTCACCAGCAACCACATTTCATACCTTTACGACGGTGGCCGGCGGGTCTGGTCCGACAGGCGATACAAGGTCGCTCGCAACACCACTTACCGTTTCAGGCTCGCATGGGACGGGAAGGGGACTTTTACCTGGTCCGTCAACGGGAAAGTCTTCTGCAAACACAAGGCCCTATATGCCCAAAAGGACCTGCCTTTCACCTCTCTGTTTGTCCGGCTTGAGGTTGCCCGCAAACCCGCCGGATTCGACGACGTAATTATCGAAGGCGTAGTCCTCGAAGACCCCAACCAACGCTTCAAGATACCGGAACGGCGCCGGCGACACAGACCAGATCACCGGCGCCACAGGCCGTAACGTCCGGCTTCCGAATTAAGCCCGCTTCTCCAAAGAAGCAGTTGGTGTGATAATTGAACCTTACAATGACAGATCGACGAAACATCAAACTGGTAATCCCCTACAACGGCGCTGCCTATCATGTTGTCATGTTGGCTTTCACCGTAGCCCATTTGACCTTATCCATAGGGAAACCGCAGGGATATGCTC
>DAOVLV010000132.1 GCA_030631085.1 Planctomycetales bacterium
GGCGTATTTTGCTGCCGGTGCGGACGCCGGGCGGGATTTTGACCTCGACCCGCTCGTTCCGGCCGTCAGGCCTGCGAATCTGGAACATTTGCGAACACCCATTGACCGCCTGCATGAACTCCAGCGTGATATGAGATTCTGCCACCGGGGTGGCGGGTTCGTCCTTCCCTGATGATCGTTTAGGTTTGCGTCGCATCCTTCCGCCCAGTGCCGCCAGCAGATCGTTCAGGCTCATCCCGCTGAAGGGGCTGGAGGAGAAAATGTCTTCAAAACCGGATACTCCCCCTGGTGACGGACGGTTTTGTGTATAGACTTTCGTCCATCCGGGCGCGCCGCCGCCGAAGCCAAACTGTCCGGGACCGGCATGTCCGAACTGATCGTACGCCTTTCGCTTTTTCGGATCCGACAGTACCTCGTATGCAGCGGTGGCCTCCTTGAACTTCCCGTCTGCATCGGAAGACTTATTCACGTCAGGGTGATATTTGCGCGCCAATCGACGATAGGCCGATTTTATCTGCTTGGCCGACGCCGAACGTTCCACGCCCAGGATTTCGTAGTAATCTCGTTGAGCCATATTTACTTCCAATTATAGGCATATCGGTCGGCGACGACAATACCGCCGTCCGGAACGATTTTTACCGCGAAAAGCCGAGTTGGAGACAGGAAAAAAAACTTTAAAATCTTTCTTGCTACAAGCATGAACATTGGTAATATAATTGTAGTAGGATTTCATATCTCTCAATTGACTAAACACGGAGGTTGGTCGCGGGTATGGTACACGGAAGGTCGGTCCGGAGGGACCGAGAGTGTTTGTAAGAGAGGACATGTCGCTTAGAGGTTATCGGCCAGGTAGGTATGGGCTACCTGAAGAGGCAAGCGAAGAGGCTCAAATAACCCGACTGGCGAACGTAGAGATATATGCCAGGCGGGTCAGGGCAGGGTTGCCTATCTTCAGGAATACCAGGGACATCCCCGTTGTCAGCGGGAATAAGTCCGGTATTTGAAACCGTATCGGTTGATAAACTCGAAATAAGTGTCTTGACGGTATAAACCTCGTCGGGTCTGCCGCTTTAATTGGTCGGGCCGCGTCGGTGCGGGGTTTTCTCGTCTGGGCGAGATGAAAGCACGTCTTGTATCCCTTTTGCATTCCCGGAGCAGCACACTTGACAGAGACTGCATCGGGCCGGTAACGTGCTGACTTCTCACTCAAGCGCCCGTAGCTCAATTGGACAGAGCATCGGTCTTCGGAACCGAGGGTTACAGGTTCGAGTCCTGTCGGGCGTGTTATACCCGGCGCACAAATTTGATGTGCTGGTGAGAGATGAACGAGCCGCGACCACGCCGGAGCGGTCATATCGATTGCGAGAGTCTCACCGACCGCCCCCTGGCGGTCTCGTAAGGCCGATCCCCATACAAGGCGCGTTAACTTTGTGCGCCGGTATTACGCGCAGTACTTGAAACTTATCGGTAGTCCGTGCCGACTTGTACGGTGTTAAACAGTGTGATAGGCTTTGAACGTTCGCGGCGACGCGAATCGTCGTAACGTTTTAGATTGCTTGCGTTTGTGGGTTGGGAGTTTTTGATATTGTAAGGAAGCCTGAACTGGGTGCGAAGTGAGGATGGTGAACATATGAGAAAACGACAGGTCGTAATTGGCGTATTCCTGGTCGGATACCTCTGCTGCGGATTATGCGGGCAGGAAAAACCCGAGCAGAAAAAGGCGTCGCCTGCCGAAAAGGCCGAAAGGGTTCACAGATCGGCAATGAGTCAGTATCGTGCCGGGGAGTGGAGGCAGGCTGCCGGACTACTGGAAAAATACATCAAGGGATACCCGTCGCATGAATACGTACCGACGGCGTATATGGAGATGGCTTACTGCTGGGAACAACTGAAGGATTTCGATAAATACGAGAAAGCGCTCGACGAGGTGATCAGGCGTTTCGGCGGTTCTCCGGCATGGTATATTGCTCATGGCTCGAAACTGGCGCGCCGCAAGGCGATCAAGGACAACGACGGATACCTGACGCTCCTGGAGTCGATGCTCCGTCGATCGCCCGAAGTACCGTTATTCCTGCACGGTGGTATCGGCCGACAGTACGGCATCTATACGCGATACGAGTACTACAATCGCCCCTTCGAGCCTGTCGCCGCCAGGATTGGTCGGTTTAATCGCGGGAGCGGATGGGCGCTTGACATCGCCCAAATGGCCGATATGCCCGAACGGGCTGAACGGGCACTGAAAATCCTGGAAAAGACCTTCAGACTGCGCGAAAAGGAACTCCCCATACACTGGCAGTACGCGCACGTATTACTCCTGAAAAAAGCGGGGAAAACCGAACTGTCCGAAACGACTTTCGGAAAATACCTCCAGACCTGGGGCAAAGACCCGCATGCAATCGGCCTCTGGTTGCTGAAAATCGCCGACGCAAAGGAACGCGGGGACGATAAAACGATCAAGGCGGGTTTTGAATATCTCATCAAAACCTGGCCTGGCGCGGGAAGCAAGTATTGCTATCATTACGTCGGACCGGGTTTCCATTGTGCGGTAGGGCAAACGTCTCTGGCTCTTGCCGTCTGGCAACGGTTGGAGGACCTGTACAAACAGGACAGGTTTGTCGATTACATTAAACTTGCCCGTTACTATCTAAAGGCACACACAGCCGCTGGTGGGTCTCGGTCCCGAGGCACAGTGGCGCACCGATGCACATATATGGCTTTGCGTAAAGCCGGTAAAGGCGATAATTCCGGTATTCACCTGACATTGAAGTTGATAGACGACTTTTTCAAGGATGCGTGCCCCGTCGTTCAACGGTCGATCATTGTTCGCAGGCTCGAACTGTACAATGTTCTCAAGGAATACAATAAGGCGTCGAAATTGGCCACAGAACTCGTCGGTCCGAAGCACTGGTCGGCTGGGTCGTTCGCAGCGGTCAAGCGGTACGCCGACAAAAGTCAGGCCTTTGAGAAGATAGTGGCCTCGGCCCGTACGAAGTGGAAGATTCCCACGCCCAACCCTTCCGGAAAGTCGGCAGTGCTGTTGACGAATCTCAAGACTCGGATTGGCGACGATCAGATGCGTCACGCCGAGGAAATTGCAGAGGAAATGTTCGCGAAGCACCGCGCCGAAGCCGAAACCATCAATGCCGTTAAAATGATGTGCGACTATTACTTCACGCACGTCCTTCCCAAACCTCGAGATAAATGGATGGACAGGATGGTGAAAACCTACCCATATCATCCGTCCACAGAAGCGGTTCTTCGCAACAAGATAACCGCCGAGAAAGCATCCAGGAAATACGACAAGGTAGCAACGACGATCGACACCTTGCTGAACAACTTTCCAGGAATTGATGTGGGGCACACGCTATACCACTCCAGACGGCACTGTTACGATGCATCCAAGGACTACGCAGGTAAAGTAGTGTTCGCAAAGCGTATTTTCGGGTGCAGGGCCGATGCCGGAGAAGTGAACGCTTTGTCTGAAGTTGCCAGAGTGGAACTTTCACGCTACAGCCGGGACAAGGATAACAAGGCCATTGGTGATTACTGGCTTGCCAAGGCCAAGAGACTCAAGGGCAAGTGCGGGCAACTTTATTGCCTGGTCCGTGCGTGGGGAGCCTACTTCGGGCTGTACAGTTACTACTATAACAGGCCTGAAAGCAGATGCCAGGACGGCGCAAAGACCGTCATCGGGATGATGCAGGGTCAGGATATGGACCCGGAACTGCGATGGATGATGGCGTTTTCGGACGTCAATCTTCTGGCCTATTGCGACGACGGCGCAGGCGCACTGAAGATTCTTAATGATCGACTTTCGAGCAAACCTGCATGGCGCGATTTGAGCCTCAGGCTGGACCTGGATGCACTCGGAAGGTCGCTCGGAAAGAGAAAGATGCACAAGGCGGCTCTTTTGCTTGCGACGAAGCTGAAAAAATGTTGTTACACCCGTCGGGACAAATTGGCAATCGAACAGATGCTGGCGTCGATGTACAACGCCGAAGAAAAATACGTTAAAGCGTCCAAACATTACCTGAAGATCGTCTATGGTTATCCTGTTCCCGCCCGGATGTATCCCTTCTTCGAGTCGGCCATGCGTGCACTTCGTAAGGCAGAATCGCCCAGGTATCCCGCCGAGATGGAACGCTACATGAAAAAGATCAGCGGCGCACAGGACCTTGTTCCGGGACTGATGAGTCAACTCGGCGGATTCTACCTCATCAAAAATATATCCGTCGCAAATCGCTACTATAAAAAACTCGTCAAACGATATCCTGCCAGTAAAGGCAGAGAAACGCTGGGAAGAGCGATCGAAAAGCGACGCAAGTAATCTAAAGACCACAACAAAATTAACCGCAGTCCGTAGGACTCTTCGAGAGATCGCAGAGATGTTTATTATAAAAAAAAATAAAAATAACAATAATATCTGTTTTTTATCTCTGCGTTCTTTGCGGTGAAGTTCTTTTTTAAAAACAAAGGAGAAAAATCCGTGAAAAGGATTATTTCCATCTTTTTGCTGCTGGGGGTTGTTTCCACGCCGGTTTTCTCCGAAGTGCTGCGCGATGTAACCGATGAAGACGTGGACCGCGCAATGGCCGGTATCAAACGATACCTTTGGTCTATGCAGAAACCCGACGGGCACTGGTACGGCAAGAGTGGCTTATCCAGGGGTTCCGAGACAGCCATTGTCCTGTACGCATTATTGGATTCAGGCGAGAGCCGAAACAATGCCGAGATTAAAAAAGGTCTGAAGTACCTCGTCGATGTGAAGACGAATAATCTCTATGTAATCGCGGTGCGAACGATGGTTCTGAGCCGGGTCGTAACGGGAGTAAAGGACTCTCCCTATCTCGCTCGTCTGGAACAGGACGTAGAGTGGCTGACACGTAACGTTCAGGGATCGAAAAGGTGGAATGGGTGGGCGTGGGGATATTCAGGTCCTGAACGCGACGGCGATAATTCGTGCAGCCAGTTCGCGCTGCTGGCGCTATGGGAGGCGGACCGCACGGGAATAGAAGAAATAAGAATCAAACCGAAACTCATACGCGCCATCGAAAAAACCTGGCTGAAAAGACAGCGCAACGACGGGGGATGGACATACAGCGGACAGAAAAGTGTCAATACGCCCTCGACCGAGAGCATGACTACCGCCGGTATCGCCAGTCTGTTCATCTGCCAGGACGTCATGGCAAATACCTGCCGACCATATCGGCACAGTAAGAACCTCGATAAGGCCTGGGCGTTCCTGGGAAAGAAACTCAAGAAGGATTTTATAAATGACGGATACCTTGCCTTTTGCGTCCAGCGGGTCGGGATGGCAAGCGGCGCGAAGTTCATCGGTGATATGGACTGGTTCGCCGTCGGAGCGGCCAAACTGGCTGAACCAAACCCTCGCGGACGATGGGTCCGCAGCAAGTGGGGATCTCTGGTACGGTCGTCGTTTGACCTGTTGTTCCTGTCGAGGGGGCGAATCCCGCTGACGTTCAATAAACTCGCACACGGAAGGGAAAACAGCTGGAACTTCCACACCCGCGACGTACCGCACTTTGCCGAGTACATGCGGCGAAAATTCGAAAGACCCATGAGGTGGCAAGTCGTCAGGATAACCGACGACGTCAGGCTGATGCTGGACGGACCGTTGCTGCTGATAACCGGTACGGACGCCTTGGAATTCACGCCGGAACAATGGAAAAAACTCCGCGAATACAGCCTTCGCGGAGGAACGCTCCTGTTCGTACCGTGCCATGAGAGCGCCGCCTTTCTCAAATCCGCAAAGGAAGGCCTGGGAAATCTCTACGCCGAGCAGCGAAAAACCGCCGCCGGGCACTACGGCCTCAAAACCTTACCGAAGGAGCATCCGCTCTATTCGGTCCACTATAAAATCGACACCGGCCCGAAATCGGCAATGATGTGGGGCGTCTCCGACGGTACACGCCTGCTGGCGGTGATATCCAAACGCGATTTCCCGTGCGTTTGGCATAAACAGCCC
>DAOVLV010000003.1 GCA_030631085.1 Planctomycetales bacterium
ATCACCACCACGGGTTTTGACGCTTCCGACAGGAAGATCAAAACTGCTTTGGCGAATCGCATGAGCGATCTGCCCGAGCGTAAGGGCGTAATGACGAAGGGATTCTTCGGAAACCTCAACAACAATCTCATAGTCCCGAACGCCGAAGATATTCACCTGGGAGATTTCCGGAAGGTCATTAATCTCGTCGCGGATGTCTTCAGCCAGTTCCTTGAGGGTATGCTCCTCCGAGATATCCGGTAAATGCCCCTTCTCGTAGCCACCGATGCCCAAAGCCACGTTAATCACATGTATTTGCACCGTTATTTCCGCAACAATGGGGTCTTCAGCGCCCTTGAAATCGATCTTATCGACCTCGCTTTTGACGTCATCGAGCACCTTGCGAACGTCTGCGCCTGTCTTCAGTTCCAGCATGACCGATCCGGCGCCTTCGCTACTGGCCGACGAAATCTCCTTAATCCCGTCCACACCGGAAAGACCGTCTTCGATCTTCAGGCAGACGCCTTTTTCGATGTCTGCCGGACCCGCGCCGGGATAGGGAACCGCAACGGTTATGAAATTCACGTCGAATTCGGGGAACATCTCGCGCGGAATGAGGAAGCTCGCCGCCAGACCGCCACCAAGGATCAGCAGCATAAGCATGTTGCCGGCAACCGGATTGAGCACCATTCGGCGGATTATACTCACAGATAAACCTCCTATGACGCGAGTGCCGGTTTTGTCGTTGCGGACGAGGTTTTCGGCGTCTTGCCGATGGGTTTTACTTCCATTCCGATTACCGGTTTAGCGATAGCGCCTGTTACCACGCGGTCGCCATCGCCGATACCGCTGCCCGGAAGGATTAACGCCTTTTGGTCGGTGAACCGCGCAACCTTGACCGATTTTCTCCGAAGCCGACCTTCGACGACCACATACACGCTACCGTCGGGAAGGACCGCTTCACGCGGCAGCACATAAACCCGTGGTATTGTCTTTCCGACAATGGAAACCCGGCAGAAGAAGTTCACTTTGAGTTCCGGGCCGGTTCCGGGGTTCGGGTTTTTCACTATTATCACAAGCGTAGATTTTCTCGTCCTGGCGTCGAGTCCGGCTTCGATGCGATCGAGGCATCCCGACCAGGTAACGTTTTCGTCCTGTTGCCATTTCACAACTGCCTTGATAGGCGCGGACTCACCGGCTGCGACGTTACCGTACCGGCAGAGACCCAACGCCTCTTCGTCGAGCCACTTCAGTTCGGTCGCGGGAACCGAGACGGGCACTTCCATAATGTCGCTACCGGTGATTTCGCCGCAGTTCCCCCCGGCCTGGACCAACTGCCCGATCTCGACCCGGCAATTAAGCACGCGCCCGGCAACAGGGCTTGTGATTGTGCACCGGTCGAGATTGACTTTGGCCTGGGCCAACTCCACGCCAGCCGAAGCGAGTTCAGCGGCAATTTGCCTGCGCTGAGGACCGATTAACGCCAACTGGCTGACGACGCTCTGGAGTTGCCTTTTTCGACCCAGCAGCGTTTCGCGGGCGAGATCGACTTCGTTTTCGCTTCCGGCATCGGCCTCAAGAAGCCTTTTGACCTTCCGGAGCTGCTCGGCGGCGAGTTTCACCAGAGAGGTTTCGATATTCTTTGATTCGACGAGGTTTTTTTGCTCCTGCTCCAGTTTGGTGATCTGCGCCTTGAGCAGGTCGATGCGACTTTGGGCCCTCTGGACAGACAGGGTATAATCCGTCGGATCGATGCGAAAAAGCACCTGACCCTTGCGAACGTATTTGCCGGAGAGAAAATTGTCGGTCTTTTCGACAACGACGCCCTTCACCTGCGGGGTAATCAACGGCTGGACGTACGCCCTGGCTAAACCGTAATCGACAATCTTAACGCGATGGTTCATTCGGGGTTTGATTTTCGGGGCAAGGACTTTCAGTATTGTTTTCTGTCGTTTGCGTTGGTCGGGCTGACGACGGTGCGCCAGCATCAACTGCACCGCAGAACCCGCCCCGGCAAGAACCACAACCGCAATCGCTATGTTCAATAATATCCGAGGTTTAATTTTCATTACCATCCTCAAAATTCGAGCCAAACGCGGTACTATGGTAACGCAAACCTCCCTGGTATGTTACAAACTATTGCTACTTTTTCAGATCGGCCTGGGAAACTGCCTTCCCATCGAGTGCGGCGGTGATACGGGCTTCCATGACGTGCGAGCCGCCGGGCGGAATCGTAACGGCGTTTCCGGGAAGGTTGGCCGTCTCAATGCACACCATCCCGGGCCATTCGTCGTCGCCGAATTCCGACATTTCCGCAGCCCGTGTAATCCACGGGTTCCACACCACCGTCGAATCCGAACCGGATTTCTCTACGGTGATTCTCCGGGCCATTCCGGGATCGTCCAGGATACAGGTGGACGTCGTATTGATGTACTTCCGGTCAGTCTCGGCCGAGAAAGTGATTGGTTCGTCGCCCTGCCGTTCGTGTTCGTCGGTGACGAAGTATTCGGTATTCTCCAGGCCAATGATTTTTACGTTCCGCACGTCGGAGACGCGGAAATAACTGTGCAAAGCCTCGGTAATCGTGAACGCCTCATCCCCAATGTTGCGGGTCTCCAGCGCCATCGTCAGCGTCGTGGCCACCGTTACGGTTATTCGCAACTCGAATTGCCCGGGCCAGAGTCGCTGCGTCTGCTCGTCGGATCGGAGAATCAGCGTAACGGCCACGCCCGTGTCCGTCCTGCCTGTAGATTCGACGTCCCAATCCATTCGCCTGGCGAAGCCGTGAAATGGAGATTCCGAGGCCGGTCCCGCCGAACCGAACCACGGAAAGCATACCGGCACTCCGCCGCGAATCGGACTTCCCCGTTCAAACCGGCTGGATTTGCTCACCCAGAGGCATGGCTGACCGTCGGCGGGTTTGAAATGCGTTACGTGCCCGCCGTTTCGATAGATCTCCGCTTCGCCGCCGGGCGCGGTAATCGCCATCTTCGTCAAACCGCCAACGCCGCGATCAAACTCCACAACGCCGGGGATACCAAACCGCTCGTTCAGTTCATCAATATTCATATTGTAACCAGCAAGGCCTACTCCGCCCGACGGACGCTCTTGATTACGACCTGTTCGATGGGAACGTCGCCGAAACGCCCAGCCTTGCCCGTCCTGACGGCGGCGATTTTATCCACCACGTCCATACCATCGATGACCTTGCCGAAAACGCAATACCCGAAGCCGGCGGCGGTCTTGTCTTTGTGGTTGAGGAACCCGTTGTCTTTAAGGTTAATGAAGAACTGGGCAGTTGCGCTGTGGACTTCGTTTGTCCGCGCCATCGCCAGCGTACCGCGGTCGTTGGGCGTCTCGGCAGAAGCCTCATTTTCGATTTGCCCGTGCGTGGGCTTCTGCTGCATCTGCGGCGTGAAGCCTCCACCCTGGATCATAAACCCGGCAATGACGCGGTGGAAAATCAGGCCGTCGAAAAACTTTTCATCTGTATATAGGAGGAAGTTTGTTACGGTTTTCGGGGCCTTGTCGGCAAAGAGTTCCGCCTTGATCGTTCCCATGGACGTTTCGATTATCACGACGGGGTTCTTTGCGGCGTTTTGGTCTTTTTCGGTCACAGTTTTCTCCGTTGTTTCGGGTTTGGTTTCAGCGGCGGTTGTTTTTTTCGACGAGTCGGACGCCTTCTTCTGCGCCTCGCAGCCAGCCTGCGTTACGAGTCCAGCCGACATCGCCAACGCTACAATGATTTGCATTGTCCGGTTCATGCTTGCTTCTCCTGTTCAGGGCCTTTGCGAAAGACGCTGATTATGCGCCACCGGACGGCGTAATGCAATCATGGAAAAACAAGAACGTGGACCGTATCCTCGTTCACAGGGAAAGAGGTGGGCCTATCGGCCCAGCCTACCCGACTAATTTTTCTTTTATTCCCACTCGTTAAGGATTAGGCTGATATTTTGTCATGTTTGAGAAAGCGGGCTCGGAAAACCGGGCTATGAAATTGCTTCTACAAGTCAGGGAGATTTATCGATGAATACAAAAATTACAAAAACCATTGTTGCGTTGTCCATCATTGCAGTGTTGACGAGCATCTCGCCGGCGGCTGTGCCCATGGCCGAGAAAGTACCCGGAAATGCGATGGTCTATGTCGGATGGGCAGGACAAAGCCTGACGTTCAAAGGCTCGATGTTCGGGCAACTATTGAACGAACCGGGAGTAAAGGAACTGTTCGGAACAATCAAGACCGCCGCGAGCAAGGCCCTTGAGATGACCGAAGAGCAGGACGCCCCGGCGATATTCGACAGCACATGGGCAATGGCGGCAATCGCCTGGCAGAAGCCTGCGGCTGTTGCGCTGCTGGACATCAAGATCCCCCGACAAGGCGGCAAAAACGCTGCGCCGGCAGCCGGACCAAAGGAACCCACACCCGAAGGCTTCATATTAATCGACCTGCAAAAGGACAAGGCCGCCTTCGACGTGCACTTCCAGAAACTACTGGGACTCGTCGGTAAAAAAGCCGAACTCTCGCAGGTAGCCATCGGCAACCTCTCCTATCACAGCACCTCCACACCCGCCGGTCCGTGCTCGATGGGATACGTCGGGAACTTTTTCTTCCTCTCCATCGGCGACGGCGCAGCGACGAAGATCGCTTCGGTCGTCAACGGTAAGTCCAAATCACTGGCGAACTCGGCGAAATTCGCCGCAGCAATGAAGGAAGTCGCCGGACAGAACGTGCAGATGGCCTACTACGTGGACTTACCACGTCTGCTGACAATCGCCGAGAAACTGACGCCGAAGGATTCTCCGGACGGGCAAAACAAGTTCCGCGGGATCATCAAGGCAATTGGCATCGACGGCGTAACCGCGATCGCCGGAGCGAGCAATATCGTCGATAGGGGCTTCCACGAGAAATGCCGCATCTTCAGCCCGGCTCCGCATCGTGGAGTGCTGATGCCGGCGTCCGGCAAACCCCTTGGAGCGGGTGCACTGGCGGGCATCCCCGCCGATGCCGACCTCGTCGTCGCGATGAACATCGACCCTGTAAAAGTCCTCGCTGAAATCAAACAAATTGCCTCGGCAATCGACCCGAACGCCAGGAAAGAACTCGAAGAAGGGTTGTCCGAAGCCTGCGAACAACTCGGACTGGACGTCGATAAAGACCTCCTGGCCCACATGGGCGATCAGTGGACTCTTATCAGCGCGCCGTCGCTGGGCGGGACAATCACGGGAACAGTCCTGACAGTCCAGCTGAAGGACGCCACGAAATTCTCCGCCTCGCTTGCGAAAATCGAAGAGCAGGTCGGGAAAATGATAGCCGGAAACCCCAATAGACGACGCAGCCCCAGGGGAACCATCCGCAAATACAAGTCCGGCGAGGTCGAAGTGCATTACGTCTCCGTGGCCGGAAGCCGCGATCCGATACCGGTCGCCCCGGCATGGGCGGTGCACAAGGGCAAGTTATACCTGGCTGCGTTCCCGCAGGTAATCGCCGCAGCAGTCGGCGGGACCAAAGAAAAACCACTGACGCAATCGCCCGCCTTCGCTGCACTCCGCAAACGAGTCAGTCCAAACGCCTCGATTCTGACATACACCAACACGCCGTCGCTGGTCAGGCAGTTCTACGGCGCCGTGCTGGCGGGCGGAACGGCGGGAATAAACGCACTGGGCAAATTCGCTCCGTCCATCAAGCCGGAGATGCTCCCGCCGCTGCCTAAGGTCGAAAAATACATCTGGGCCGACATCTCCGCTGTCAGCAGCGACGCAAAAGGCATCACCATCGAATCCTACGGCTCAATGCCGGGAGGTGGGCTTCTCTCGTCCAACTTCTCGCCCCTGCGACAAGGCCTCGCCACCAGCATAGCCCTTCCGGCGCTTTGGTCGGCAAAACGCCAAGCCAGACAGGCTGTCTCCATGGCCAATCTTAAAGGCCTCGGGTTGGGCATTACGATATACACAACCGAGAACAACGACAACTACCCGCCCGGCCTGATTAAATTAGTCGAGACTGGTTCCTTGCCTGCGGAAATGCTGATGAGTCCCAACAGCGGGCGAAAGGTCCGCAAGGATTCCAAGGGTAAGCCCATTCCTCCGTTCGATTACGTCTATCTCGGCGCGGGGCTGAAAACCACCGACATACCGGAGCCTGCGATGTTTATCCTGGCCTACGAGAGGCCTGAAATAAACAAGAATAAAGGCACCAACGTTCTATACGCAGACTGCCATGTCGCATGGGTCTCGATGGCGAAATTCCATCGCGACCTTGCGAAAACGCAGAAATGGGTCGCCGAGAATAATAAATGAATCACTCTGCCGGGTGCCATGCCTTCACGCGCAGCGGGTAGGCATGTATTGCGCACCACAACATGCTTACGCCCTACGCTCCGCTACGGGCGAAAGCATGGCACCCAAACGGAAAACACGTCCATGACGAAACGTGACGGACATGAAGCGATGTTGTATGAATCGGCTGGCGACGGCGACGTCCGCTGTCGGCTTTGCGGACACCAGTGTCTCATCAAACCCGGAAAAACCGGCATCTGCCGCGTACGAAAAAATATTGACGGAAAACTTATCTCGTTGAATTACGACGCCCTGGTGGCCGTTAATATCGACCCGATTGAAAAGAAGCCGCTGTTCCATTTCCTCCCCGGTTCGACGAGCCTGTCGATAGCAGCGGCAGGATGCAACTTCCAATGCTCCTTCTGCCAGAACTGGCAGATTTCCCAGGCGCCGCGGACGGGAAAAATACTCGCAGGCGAGTCAATCCCGCCAGCCGACCTCGTCGCCACAGCCAAACGCAACGGCTGCAAGTCCATCAGTTACACCTACACCGAGCCGACCGTATTTTTTGAACTGTGCTACGACACAGCCAAACTCGCCCACGAAGCGGGTATCAAAAATTGTTTTGTCTCCAACGGATTCATGACGCCCGAAGCAGTGCAGACCATCGCCCCGTATCTTGACGCCATCAATGTCGATTTAAAAGCCTTCCGCGACGAGACCTATCGGCATGTGATGAAGGCCCGCCTCGAACCGGTGCTGACATGCCTGAAAGAACTCGTCTCCGTCGGCATATGGGTCGAGGTAACAACACTGGTGGTTCCGGGGATGAACGATTCGCAGGACGAACTTTCCGATATTGCCGGTTTCATCGCAGGTGAGTTAGGCGTCGATGTCCCCTGGCACGTCAGCCGATTCCACGGCGATTACCAAATGACCGACACGCCGACGACTCCGATGGAGACCCTGGCATCGGCTGTGGAGGTGGGCCGGCAGGCGGGATTAAACTATATCTACTGCGGGAACGTCCCTACCGGCGAACACGAAAACACCCTCTGCCCAAACTGCTCGGCAACGATAATCCGGCGCAGCGGTTTTCGCACCGCGGAAATCCGCCTCTCTGGAACCCGATGCCCGGACTGCTCGACGGAGATCGCAGGGGTGTGGAAATAACTTACAGCGGTCAGCCATCAGCAGTCAGCCACAAACCCGGAGGATTTTCCTCCTGCTGAATACTGAATGCTTTCTGTTAGCCCTATCGCTTCTTTCGACGGTTACGACGTTCGCGGCGTTTCTTGGAACCTATTTTCCTTCTTCGTCTTGGTTTGCTCATGCGGCTTCCTGTAATTGTTACTTATTGCACCGGAATTATATCGAAACCGGACCGACTTTACGAGAACTTAAAATCAAACGTCAAAAGATTATAACCATAAAATCGGAAATGTCGAGAGATTGTTCTTCCAAGAACGCTTATGTAAATATATTCTTACGTCGATACCATTGGTAAATAGAATATGCGATAGTTTGAACCTGTATTATTGAGGGCTGAAATCATGCGCACGAATATATGCTTACTGGCGTTGGTCATGGCGATGTTTGTTACCGGCTGCGAGGTCTGCGATGAAAATCCTGATTGGGATCCTCAAAGCGATTATCCGTCCTGGACCTACGACAAACCATACTACTATCGTCCCAGCGAGGACCTTCCGGTTGTCGAGGTCGTCGGCGAGGGCATACCGGTCTATTATGCCGGCAATAAGCAGTTCTTCGTAAAACACTCGTCTGGTTACCAGGTCCCCGGTACGCCCCGTCTGGCGATATGGCATTCCACCAGCGCCGGCGAGAACTGGGCTCGCGCGGGATACTACGGCGTCGAGCAGACGCATTTCCTCTTCCATGCCGAGACCGACGGCACATACTGGGTCCGCTTCGTAGGTCCCGGCCAGGGCGTCGCAGCGGCATCGCCCGGAACGCCGCATCGAATCTATGTCGTCGATACGACCAGGCCGGCGATTGATATCTCGCTCGAACCGCCTGCCACAGAGAAGGACAAGAAAGGTAACGAGATTCCTCATATCTACGCCGTCGGCAGCATGGTTGAGGTTAGATGGTGCGTCCACGACGCCAACCTGGTTACCGACAGCGTACACATGGCTACGACGGTCGGAACGTTCCCGGAAAACGCCGTCTGGACCAGGTTCCCGCTGAGTCTTCCTGCCACCGGCGCGATGAAAGTTTCAGTCCCGCCTGAAGCCGCCGGACGACAAGGACGAGGTGGCGGAAGGATGCGATTCCGCATCGAAGCGACCGACAAAGCCGGTAACGTCAACTTTGCGTTCTCAGAAATTCTCCATGTGGACGGACCACCGCTTCAGGTAACCCGACCGATCATCAGGCCGGTCAGGCCATGGGAACTCGTCGCGCAGCCCGGAGAAAAACCGGGTTGGCCCCAGCCTGGGACGCTCATCAGAGGCGGAACCTCGCAGATGCTCAAGTGGCTTCCCGACGGTGTAGAAAAATACAAAAATGTCATCCTGCAATTCTCCGCGAATAACGGGCGGTCATGGAGAACCGTAGCCGAGAACCTCCAGGGCGGAAAAACCGTCAGGTGGACCGTTCCGCAGATCAACTCCAAACTCTGTCGGCTCCGCGTCCTGGCCGTCAAAAGCGACGAACATCGCCTGATGCTGGCCAAGACCCGGACGTTTATAGTCCACACCGCCCCGCCGGACACTATCCTCGGGCCTGAAGAAATTGCGCCGGAATCACAGGAAAAATAAATCCGCAACACAGTACCAGTTGAGTTTCAGGAAAGGTTTCCCAGAGGCACACAAGGACTGGCCACTTCAGTGGCCAGTATTCGTGCGAGTGAACCCGCGAAGTAATAACTGGCCACTGAAGTGGCCAGTCCTTAAAAATCAGGTCGCTCACCCCGCAAAAGTCTTGAGGATTTTTTCATTGCAGATTGGGCTTTACGCCGGTAGTGTATCGGCGGTTTCGGTGTTTCCTGACATTCATCTAATAGCGAGAACATTATGCACAGAAATCGGCTGGGTCTTAACTGTATATTGTTATCCTTGGCGGTAGTATCGGTTCTGGTCTGTACGGCATCTGCCCAGGAGCCTATCGAGCGTGGTCGGCGTGTGTACGGCGAGCAGTTGCGGGTCGAGTTGGACAAGCAGCAAGCGACAGCCAAGCAGATGGGTCTGGACGTCGGTGGATGGTTCAGTTTCGCCTTCTTCGATTTCGAGGACGCCGCTTCCCGTAAAGAGCGAACGCTCCGACAATACGAATTGAGGCTTTGGGCAAACTATACCTTAGCCGGTGTACATACGTTTTATTTCCGCGGTAAAATGGGGTACGACGATTGGAACAGCGGCGACAACCCCGACGGCAATTCCGGCGACGATTTCAACAAGCCCGACGTCGAGCGGGCCTGGTACCGCTTCGATTACGACCGCCTGATCCGCAATCAGACGGGGCAAGACCCGCCCGCCGGTTTCACGGTGCAAGTTGGTCGCGATTTTTACGATATGGGCTCCGGTTTGGTCCTGGCGATGACGCTGGACGCGGTAAAACTGACCGGAAGGGTCGGCGACCTGACGGTCGAAGGTCTGCTGGGACAGACAATTGTCCATGATACCTACAACATCGACGATTCACCCTCCGTCAGCGAACACATGGATCGCTGCTTCTATGGTATCGAGGTGAAGTATTCCGGCTTCGACCGCCACGAACCGTACGCCTACTACCTCTGGACCAACGACCATACCGATGTTCGTAGATACGTCGATAACCAGGAGTATTCCTACGACAGTCGATATTTCGGTATGGGAAGCAGGGGTAGCATCGAGCCGCTCCCGAACCTCCGATACGAAGCGGAGATAGTTTTCGAATCAGGACGTTCCTACCCCGAAGGCGTCAACTCGCAGGAAAAAATCGACGCCATGGCCATCGACTTGCTGCTGGAGTATCTCTTTCCGGTAAAGCGAAAACCCCGTGTCGCGTTTGAATATCTCTGGGGAAGCGGAGACCCCGACCGTCGTGTCAGCAGCACCTCAACAATCGGCGGTAATCAACCCGGAACCCGCGACAAGGCGTTCAACGCCTTCGGATACCGCGATACCGGTTTGGCATTTGCCCCGGCGATAAGCAATCTCCATATTTTCCGACTGGATTGCAGTGCGGTTCCGCTGGAGGATATTGAACTGTTCCGCAAAATGGAAGTCGGAACCACGGCTTTCTTCTACACCAAGGACGCTCGCGGCGGGGCAATCTCCGATACACAGGGAGCGGCTTCATCCAGCTGGGTAGGATGGGAGTGGGACACCTATATCAACTGGCGATTAACATCGGACGTGTCATTCACAATCCGTTACGGCCTGTTCTTTCCGGGCGCAGCGTTCCAAAACGACCACTCGCGCCATTTCCTGTACACTGGTCTGACATATAGTTTCTGAGGATTACCGAAAATGAACCGAACTTTTATATTCTTTCTATCGGTAACTGTTCTGGTGATGACTTCATGCCAAGCCACAGATAACCGACCGCAGGTCCAGGGCGGGGACGTAAAATCAGCCCCTGTCGATTCTGCGACCTACCTCGACAGTATCTCCTCTATGCCAACGGTATCGGAGGCAGAGGCGTTAAAAGGGATACTGTTGGTCCTGGATGAGCCGCACAAAGCAACCTTCGCCGAGACCGTTGCCGTACTACAAGAGCGAAAAATCATCTCTCCGAACTGGGATTTTCAGGCCGACAGACCCATAACTAAAGGAAAAGTCGCCTATATGGCCTATCAGGCCTGTGGTCTCAAGGGCGGTTTGACGCTGATTCTGACCGGACCGTCCCAGAGATATTGTTTAAAAGAATTACAATATAGAGGCCTCTTAAGCCAGGGCATAACGTATAATACAGTTACAGGAATGGAGTATCTGGCTATTCTGGGACGGATTGATGAGTTCCGCCAGACAGGAGACGTAGTCGGCTCTTCGGCCCGTGAAGGAGGTCAGGAGTAATGAATATCTATCTGCGCGCATGTCTGATTGGTATGGTCGTGATGGTTCTTACCGGCGCGAGTTTTGCGCAAAAGGACAAAACCGACCCAACACCCCAAACAAAAACCACACCCAAACCCAAAGCGGACGACCCGGTTAAACCGATGGTCGTTACCGTCAAAGAGGTTTCAGGCACCGCCCGTCGTCTTGTGGTGGGTAAAGACGATAAGAAATGGGTGGCCCTGAAGGTCGGCGACAAACTGGATGAACTAACCATCATCTGCACCGGTTTTCGCACGAAGGTAGTGCTGACCTTCGCCGACAACTCGGTCGTAATCATCGAACGGGCGACAAAGATGGGCATCAAGGAGTTTCGCAAGGAAGGGAAGGTTACCAAGACGACCCTGGGTCTGAAGTATGGTTCGATGCGACCGACTGTGAAAAAGGCGGCCGGGCCGAACGACTTCCGAGTCGTTACGCCCACAGCCACCGCCGCTGCAAGAGGAAGCAAACTTCGGGTTGCATGGAGCGGCGACTTCGGTGGCGAAATGGAATGCTTCTCCGGGAAATGGAACGTCAAAAAGGGACATAAACGCCGGAACCTGGTAAAAGGCGAAGGGACCAATAACAAACTTCTGGCGGCGATCAAGATACTCAAAAAGAATTTTACGCCCATTGTTGGGGATGTTACCGGTGGTCTCAGCAGGAAAGAAATCAAGTTCATTGTAACCCGTGGCGCTACGGGACAAGGTAGTTTGACTAAAAAAATCGGCAGTCGCTCCATTCCCAGGCCGCTGAAAAAAATCATCGCGATTAAACTGACCCCATGTGTACACGTGGGAGGTTTGGACATAACGATCGGTGATTGACGGTAACGGCCATTGACCCATAACGGCGCAATCAGAATTACAATATCGCGGCGTCTCAGGGAATCGGGACGCCGCGTTTGTTTTAATTAGGCTGTGGGCACAGAGCGCCTACAGCCTAATTAACTACTGACTACTATTTCAAAGCAGGCTGGACGGACCGGTCGATAGCGGAATATACTCATGTCATGTCGTCCCGTTCACCGAAACTAGGCCGAATTATCCGAGGGATACTTCTGGGTCTGTCGGCAACGCTCATCGTCGCTGCCGCACACTTTGCGGGCGTGGGCGAGCAGGTTGAATGGTGGGCGCTCGACTTCCGCTTCCGAAATCTTCCGACCCTCGCGCCGCGCGACGACATCGTCCATATAGATATTGACGATAAATCGCTGGATCAGATCGGTCGCTGGCCTTGGCCCCGACGACGTCTGGCGCAACTAATCGAGGTACTCAATACCTGTGGCGCCAAGGCCGTCGTGCTGGACATCATCCTCCCCGAACCCCAGGAACCTCGCTACGTCAAGGAAGGTTTTACCGATATGTATATGGCTGATACGGTAACGGCCTTCAATCCCGATGCGCCGCCACGGCTTGTGCTGGACGACGTGGAACTCGCCGCCGCGTTGTCGGGGAGTCCAAACCTTTTCCTTGCGATGCACGCTGACATCACCGAGAAGGCATCCCGTCGGCGTGGTGAAGACCTCACGGAAATCCTCACGAATGTTGTATCTACGCGCCCGTCCGTTACGTCCGGCGAGGTCGCCGCAGAGATGCCCGAAAACCTTTCTGGCATCGAAGAAGCCCTCCCTGCCGCCAAGACCATCGCATACGACCGGCGAATCGAAGCCTTGCTGCGCGATCGCCCCAAACTGTCGTTCAAGGATGTACTCGCAAAGCTTTCGGACCAAATCAGCCCCGGAAGCAAAGATTTCGACATTGCCCGGCGGACATATCTCCGTCGGCAGGCGCTGCATGTGCTGAAGCGGTTCACCCTGCCGGCCTCGCCGGTCTCGGAGGGAACCTTTCCGACCGGACGGGCAGTACCGCCGCTGGTAACGCTCGCCAAGGAAATGTCCCACACCGGATGCGTAACCATCACGCCCGACGACGACGGTGTCGTTCGCCGAGTCCCGTTGCTGGTAAAGACCGACAGCGGAGTCTTCGGACAACTCGCTCTTATCGCTGCCGCTGAAGCACTGGCGAAAGAACATGACGGGCGTTACACCATCTCCGCCCAAAGCGGAAAGATCATCATTGTCGGCGAAAAATACCGCAGGGAAATCCCGGTAGATGCAAATGGATACATGCTCATCAACTGGACGCCCGACACTCCCGACAACCCAGCCGCCAGACATATTTCCGCAACAGCACCTGCCGAGGTCTGGCAGGCGACCGAATCGCTCCGGCAAAATAAAAATCTTTACCTCATCGCCTGCGAAAAAATGGCAGTACTGGTCCCGCATGTCTTTGAAGGTAAGCCAATGCGGAAATATTTCGTCGAGAATACTGAAATATCGAGAAAGATTCACCTTGCTCACAGGGCGCGACAGTCGGCCCTGCTGTTCAGACCGGACGACGTACCGGAAATACCCGACGACCTGCTGAAACAACAGGTCGATCTGGACAAAACAACCGAGCGTGGCTGCCGGGAAATGATCACATACATTGACGACCTGCTCGCCGGCGCAGACGAAGCCGGAGGCCAACCGACTGAAATCGAAAAAAAGGTCCGCTCTCTGCGAAAATTAATCCGCCAGATCGAACAACAGCAGAAGCAAATCCAACAACAGTTGAACGACTCAATCCATCGTGTGCGAAGGGAAGTGGACGGCCGAATATGCTTTGTCGGATCAGCGGCAACGGGAGCGGCGGATTTCATCCCTACGCCGGTACATCGACGAATCCCCGGCGTCGTAATGCACGCAAACATCCTCAATACGATCCTTTCAGACAAATTCGTCCATACTCCGAGGGGATGGATTTCGGCGATACTGATAATTCTGGCTGGGATGCTGGTGGCTTTGGTAACCGCCACCCGTGGGCCGATTGAATCGGCCATTGTGTTGGTGGCGGCGATTGTGGGATATGCCTTCGTGGACGCCAGCGTATGGAAGGGATGGGATTACTGGATAGTGGCTGCTACACCGGTTGCTACGATGCTGCTGGTTTTTACCGTCATAACCGTCTATCGCCAACTCACCGAGCAGCGTCAGCGCAGGCAGATAACCAGCACATTCAAGCAGTACCTCTCGCCGGCGATGGTCGATGAACTGGTTCACGACCCGACGCAGGCCTCGCTCGGCGGGCAGAAAAGGCAACTCAGTTGCCTGTTCGCCGACCTGGCGGGGTTCACCACGATTTCCGAGCGGCTTGGAGCGGAAGGAACCGTCGGACTGCTGAACCGATACCTCGACCGCGTCGGGGATATTCTCCAGGGTCGATACGGCGGGACGCTCAGCAAGTACGAGGGCGACGGTATCTTCGCATTTTTCGGCGCGCCAATACCGCAGGACGACCATGCCAGGCGGGCGATACTCTCGGCCATTGACTGCCAGGCATTCCTTCCCGAACTGAACAACGAATTGCACAGCGAAAAATTGCTGCCGGAGGGAGATGAACTTTCTGCCCGGATCGGAATCACCGCCGGAGAAGTCTTCGTCGGGAACATGGGTTCGACGCAGCGGGTCGCATACACTGCTATCGGCGACGCGGTGAACCTTGCCAGCCGGTTGGAGTCGGCAAATAAATTCTTCGGCTCGCGGATCATGGTCAATGATGAGGCTTGGAAGTCGGTTGAAGGCGAACTCATCGGCAGACCTTTGGGGGAAATCCTCGTCGTCGGAAAGACCGAACCGGTATCCGTATGGGAGCCGCTGGACCGAAAGGCCGACGCCGACGAGCAACTCCGCAAATTCGCCGAGGATTTCGCCCGTGGCGTCGAACTCTACGCCGGCGGCGATTTCCAAACCGCACGGGAACAATTCCAAACCATCCTGGCTGAACGCGACGACCTCGCCGCCAGACGCTACCTGCAACTCTGCGAGGATGGACCGAACCAAGGCGACTTCGACGGTATAATCCGCCTAGCGGAAAAGTAGTGCTCCAGGATAATCGCTTGTTGTTTCGTGACGGCAAGTTATTTGGGTTCAGGAGAAACATTATGGCAGAGAATTTGTCAGGATTGGTTGCTGTTGTAACCGGCGGTTCGCGCGGGTACGGCGAGGGAATCGCCGAATCCCTGAAGAATCGCGGGGCGGAAGTATGGATTACCGGCAGGGATGAGGAGGCCTTGAAGGCTACGGCAGAGAAACTCGGCGTCCGCGCAGTTCGGGCGGATGTTACTGCCCCTGCCGACTGGGACCGCCTTTTTGACGACGTGCTCAAAGCGGCAGGGCGGCTGGATATCCTCGTCAATAATGCCGGCGCAGGGGTTCGCGTCGCACCGGTGGCCGAACAGACCGACGATGAGATTTTCCGGTCGATCTCCGTCAATCTCACCGGCGCAATACTGGGCTGCCGTCGGGCAGCGGCTGTAATGAAGAAGCAGAAGTCGGGAACCATTGTCAACATCTCCAGTATCTGCGCCACGGAGGCCTGGCCGGGGTGGGCGGTCTATTCGGCGGCCAAGGCCGGTATGGTGCAGTTCTCGAAGTGCTTGTATGCCGAACTGCGAGAGGCTTCCGTCCGCGTAACAACTGTGATTCCCTCATGGGGCGCAACTCAGTTCAGTCAGGCGTCCGATATCCCTCAACTTGACGAGCGGCAGCGGAGGCTTGCGATTCAGCCGGCCGATATCGGCGAACTCGTCGCGCAAATATGTTCGCTTCCTTCGCACCTGGAAGTGCTGGACCTGACCGTCCTGCCTATGATTCAGGAAATCGTCCCGCTGTAGTAGTCTTTCCGACATATGCAAGCGGAAACATCGAAATTTGACGTGGTGGTAGTGGGCGCGGGCAGCGCGGGCATCGGTGCTTCGGTGGCAGCTGCGCGGGCAGGACTGTCAGTCCTGCTCCTGGAGAAGGACGAAACAATCGGCGGGACCGCCGTCCGCTCCGGCGTCAGCACCTGGGAACCAGACGCCGGCGGGAAGGGAATTCCCCACGAAATCTATCGCAGGCTGACCAACATCCCCAACTCCGTCGGTATCTATTCAGTCGGAAAATCTCTGGACAGTAGCGGCCCCGACGGACCGAAGTTCATCGGCGGCGAGTGCCTGATTGAACCGAACGCGCACTATCGCGACACACTGCTTCGGAGCGGTTCACCCGACGGGAAGTGGAACTACTCCTATGTGCGAAAGCACTGGTTCGGCGTGGTCTTCGAACCGTATGCCTACTTACGCGTGGTCGGCGAGATGCTCGACGAGACCGGCTGCTGCACCGTACGAACGAACACGAGTTTCTCGGACGTTCAGGTTGAGGCTGGGCGGATTTTATCGCTGCGGCTGAATGACGGAAGCAGCGTCGTCGCCGAGGCGTATGTGGACTGTACGGGTGACGGGCACCTGTGCACCGCCTGTAAATGCGAGACTATGTGGGGGCAGGAGCCGAAAGACCGTTTCGATGAGCCTGACGCTTCCACCGAACCGGCTGAAAGTGTAAACGGCGTAACGCTGATTTATCGGATAACACGAGCGAATAAACAGGCCGTTGAACCGTTACCGCGCGACGTGCCTGCCGATTGCTGGTGGCGCGAGGATTTTCCAATAGCCAATTTTGTCCAGATGTCTTGCGGGGACTATCTCGTCAACATGCTGCCGACGCTGGAAGGGCGCGAGTTCATTAATATGAAATACGAGGCCGCCTGCGTCGAAGCCCGCCGCCGCGTACGCACCCACTGGCATTATGTGCAGGAGGCGCTTCCGAAGTTCCGGCAGTACAGGTTGTCCTGGATTGCCCCCGCCCTGGGAGTGCGAGAGACGACTCGCATCGTCGGTCAATACGTCTTGACGGAACACGATCTCCTGGCCGGGTTGAGCGGACAGACCCATGAGGACATCATCGCAATCGCAGACCACGCCATGGACACCCACGGCCAAAGCGGCAGGGGATGCGTCGAACTTACCGAACCGTACGGTATCCCCTATCGATGCCTGATACCGAAAGGGTTCCGGAATCTGCTTATTGCATGCAGGGGGGCGAGTTTCAGTTCAATTGCCGCATCCAGTTGTCGATTGTCGCGTGTGATGATGAATCTAGGCTGGGCGGCGGGAAATGCCGTAACCGTGGCCAGGAAAATGGGTGCGGACCTACCTGACGTTCCGGTCAACCAGATTTCAACGGCGTCATAAAATTGGGGACACCATACTGTTTTTTTGTCCTTCTGGATAATCCAGAAAGACAAAAAAACAGTATGGTGTCCCCAATTTTACGAACCGCGAACGGTTTCATTAAATTCTTTCAGTCTAACGCGAAGGTCGGAGAGGCAATAGGTGATGTAGGCCGGATTGTGGACGGGGCGGCCTCGACGCTCGTGCATCAACCCATCGTACACGCCGGAAAGAAATTGCTCCATTTCGTCGGTTCCCAACGGTTCGACCGCCCGGCCCCACCTTATCAATTCCTCAAACATTTCTCGCAGCGCCGGATTTGACTGGTATTGCGAAGCCGTCAGGAAACTTCCCGGTTTGAAGTGAACCTGCAAACCTTTGAGCGCAACAATGATAGGTTCGTAGTTGATGTCTTTCGCCAGTCTGAGGAATTTGAACTGCTGGACCCATCGTCCCCGTCCCGGAGGCGATGCCGGCGCTCTGGAGCCGTCTTCGACGCTGTGGCGACGAGAGGTGTCGCTGAACAGCATGTGCATTCCGGCCTTGGAACCGACAATTTCGCCACCTCCAAGTCTTGCAATCTCGACCTGCCCGTCGTCGCGACGGACCAGATTGCTTGTCAGCGCAAAAAGGCACTTCATTACCCCCAGCGGAATAGGTCTGTCGGGTACCGGCTTATTGGGCGAACGCAACTGCAATGATATATGCAGGCTGTGCGGGGAAATGTCGTAAAATTCCATCACCGCATGAATACACTGATTCAGTAGCCAGGGGTCGTCTGTTACCGGTTTGGAGATATTGGCCTCTACCGACAGCGACCCGAGCGCCAGTTCGAAGAACCCGCGTCGTCGGCTTGGCGAACTCTTTGTGCGATGGTCGTCGAGGTGCCCGCCGAGTTTCCAGGTCAATATGTCCAGAGCGAAGTCGCGGAAATACAGGAACCCGTCGTATTGCCTGTCCCGTTGTTTTCCGGCAGCGGTCGGAGCGCCGATGACATTGTGTCCAATGTTGGAAAACTCCAGTTCAGCGCCCAGTGGTAGTCCCCCGCCGCCCATGTGATTGCGAATGTATTGTATTTCCTGCCTGGCACGGGCGGGGTCATAGACGGTTTCGGATGAACGGATCGCCTGTCGGACATAATCGACAAGCCGGTCCGACCCGAATGACAATTCCTCCAAAATATCGCCGGTAATCAGATTCATCAGTTTCGGCTGGGCGTTGAGCGTTCGCAGGGCAGCCAGGGCGGAAATCGTCCGCTCGTAAAATTTGTTCGACATCTGCACACGGTCCAGGTCGTAGCGAAATTCCTCACGAAAGCGGTCCTCAACCTTGTTGAAGATTACCTGCCGGACCAGCATTCTCAGGTAATCCGGCACGAGCCGGTCAGCGTCGGCGTCGCTCGGAATCTCGCCGAATTCTCGCAGCGGTTCGTCGGCAATGGCCTGGCGAATGGCGTAGTTGCTGATCCCGCCGCCGTCGAAATGATGACGAATGAGGTCGCGAATGGTCAATCCGTGCAGTTCGTACAGGGCCTGACGCGAAAGTTCCTCGCCGGTGTTCAGACGCCGACTTTCGTCTTCCGCCAATGCCTGCTCGATCTTTCCCCGAAGAAGAACTTCCTGCTTGAGGTGGTCGCGGAATTCCCATCCGAACGAGTGCGAAAGTTGGTCCAGGTTCCCCACGAACGCCACTGCCGGTACTTTACCGTCGGCAGTCAGGACCTTTACGCGGGCCTGCCTGTAATTTCGCCCTTCATACTTGCGCAGTATCGGAAGGTATTCTGCCGGGATTGGTCCGACGATGTAGCCGTGAATCCGACCCTGCTTATCCGGTACGGCGTAGAGATAGGTCCGGTCGGGCGATATTTTGTTATAGTCAGCCAGTACGGCATGTCGCGCGAGGAATTTTTCGACCCCGTCGGCCTCTCGCGGGTCGGTTACCAATCTGCGCCCGGTTACTGCGCGGAAGACCGTCGGTTTCATCAGCGTACCATACACGAACAGATTAAACGGTTCGCAAGACCTCCGCGAAGCCAGCTCGCTTGATTGTACCTTTGACATCGTCAACGTATTATACCAGCCCGGAACACATCAATAAGGACTATCTATTGCTTTTTTCCACAAAATGAGTAACCTGCTCAATCTGTGTGGCCGCTACGGCCTGGAATAAAATCATGGTGAACATATTATGACCGAATCGTTCGACAACGCATTGAAGCGCACGCACAATTGCGGGCAGCTGGGCGCTGATGATGTTGACAGCCCGGTCAGCCTGTGCGGGTGGGTGCGAAGTTATCGCGACCACGGCGGGATCGTCTTCATCGACCTGCGCGACCGCGAAGGAATAACGCAAATTGTCTTCGACCCGTCCGACGACGCCGAACTGCACGATCTGGCCGGCCAACTGCGAAACGAATGGGTAATCTCCGTCGCCGGTAAGGTCCGTCCAAGAGGCCAGGATCGCGTCAACCCAAAACTCCCAACCGGACAGATCGAAGTCGTCGCCGGCGAACTGACTGTGCTGAATAAGTCCGAAACCGTTCCGTTCGAACCGGACTCGACCGAAAAAGTCTCCGAAGATATGCGCCTTAAGTATCGCTACGTCGATCTTCGCCGCGCTGAAATGACGCATAACATCCGCCTTCGCCACAATATCTGCCGGGCAATGCGGTCGGTGCTGGACGAGCGGGATTTCATCGAAATCGAGACGCCATTCCTGACCAAATCGACACCCGAAGGCGCACGCGACTTCCTCGTACCGTCGCGGCTTCAGCAGGCGTGCTTCTACGCCCTGCCCCAAAGCCCGCAACTGTTCAAGCAGATACTCATGGTCTCCGGGATGGACAAGTACTACCAGATCGTCCGCTGCTTCCGCGACGAAGACCTCCGCGCCGACCGCCAACCCGAATTCACGCAACTCGACGTGGAGATGTCGTTCGTTACCGAGTCGGACGTGATGGAAGTCGCCGACGAGGTCCTCCGCGAAATCTGCCGGGTCTGCGACAAACCATTCCCCGAATCCGTGCCGGTGCTGACCTATGCCGAGGCTATGGACAAGTACGGCTCCGACAGGCCTGACATGCGGTTCGAGTTGCTTCTGCGGGACGCCTCTGAAATCGTCAAGGACCCCGAAGGGGCAGGCTGCTCCTTCAAGGTCTTCGCCGGCTGCCTCGCCGGCGGCGGGGCCGTCAGGGGCATCTGCGTCCCCGGCGGGGCGAAGTTCACGCGGAAGGAAATCGACGGCTTCACCGCTTTTGTCGGCGAATACGGCGCCAAAGGGCTGGCGTGGTGCAAGGTCGAAAGCGGAGCGTTCGCCGGAGGAGTCTCGAAGTTTCTCGAAGAAACCGTCCAGTCGGCATTGCGAGAGGCCTTCGACGCGAATGACGGCGACATACTTTTCTTCGTGGCCGATACGCCCGCAACGGTCAACAAGGCCCTCGGCGCTCTGCGATGCAAACTCGGCGAAGAACTGAAACTCTTCGGCCCGGACGACTTCGCGTGGTGCTGGGTAACCCAGTTCCCGCTGGTCGAATGGAACGAAGATCAGCAGCGA
>DAOVLV010000019.1 GCA_030631085.1 Planctomycetales bacterium
CAGCCGCCAGAGCGGCAACGAGACCAAGAATCAATTTGAATGTTCTATAAGCCATTGTTCGTTATAAACTCGTGAATTTACATTTTACTGAAGTTTTTCGACGCTTCCGCCGGCCTGTATGATTTTTTCCTGGGCCGAAGCCGAAAACGCCTGTGCCGCGACTGTCAGTTTCTTTTTCAGGTCGCCTTTTGCGAGGATTTTCACCGGTTCGCCACCGGGACGAATCAGGTGTTTGGCGGCGAGTGTTTCAGCGTCTGCCCGGTCGCCGTCGTTGAATACGTCCAGGTCGGCAACGTTGACAATCTGATACGGCTGGGTTTCGAAGTCCGCGTTATTGAATCCCCGTTTGGGTATCCTTGACAGGACGGACGTTTGTCCACCCTCGTATCCGAACATGGACGTTCTTCCGGCGCGCTGTCCTGCGCCCTTATGTCCGCGTCCGGAGGTTTTGCCGCGCCGGACACCGCGTCCGAGTCGCCTTGACGTTTTGTTATGACCGGCTTTGCTGAGTATCTCGTCTAATTTCATGACAACGTAACTCCTCGCATTTCAGCGATCTGCTCGGCATTTCGAAGCCGTTTCAAGGCCAACATGCCGGCCCGGAGGAGGTTTTTCGGGTTGGTTGACCCGTTGGACTTTGTCAGTACGTCCCTGATACCGGCCAGTTCCAGTAGCGGTCTCAGGTTCACCCCTGCGATAATACCCGTACCTTCGGCAGCGGGGATCAGCACGACCTGCGAGGCTCCGTATTTCGCCTTTATCTGATGGGGGATCGTGCTACCTTTTCGCTGTATGGTAACAAGGGCTTTTTTCGCGCTTTTGACGCCCTTTTCCACAGCGGTCGGTACTTCGTTTGCCTTTCCGTAACCGATTCCGACCTGTCCATCGCGGTTGCCCACGACAACCAGTGCCGCGAAACGGAACCGGCGACCACCCTTTACGACCTTCGCGCAACGATAAATCTTCACGACCCGGTCTTCGATGGGGCTACCGTCAGAAAAAGTTTCCCGTTTGTCCTTTTGTCTCTGCGCCTGCGTCAAGACATCTGCTCCCTGCACCCGAACATTTTATAAGTCTAAAATTCCAGTCCGCCCTTCTTGGCGGCTTCAGCAAGTTCTTTAACTCGACCGTGATAGGCGTACCCACTGCGATCGAACACGACCTTTTTAATCCCTGCGCCAACGGCCTTTGTCGCCAGCGCCTCGCCGACGGCCAAAGCGGCGGCTTTGTTTCCACCGTAACCGACCTTCGCGAGTATGTCTTTCTCCGCGCTGGAAGCCGACGCCAGCGTCTTACCGACGGTGTCGTCAACGATTTGCGCGTAGATATTCTTGTGGCTTCGAAAGACCGTCAATCTTGGTCGATCCGGTTCGCCGGTAACCCGACGGCGAATGTGTTTCTTGCGTCGTTGTCGGCGGATATTTTTTCTAATCAGATGCTTCATAAGTGTCATGGTCCTACTTACTCGCCGGTACCGGCAAATGCCTTACCTGCTTTCCTGCGAATGTACTCACCGGCATAACGCATTCCCTTTCCCTTGTAGGGTTCCGGTGGGCGTGCTTTTCGCAAACGGGCGGCGAACTGCCCCACCGCCTGCTTATCAGGCCCGGAAACGGAAAATTTCGCCGGGTCGGTGTCGCCACGGGCCTGGGGGGCCTGAACTGTTATCGTCAGGCCGTCCGGTATGTCAAAAACACACTGATGGGCATACCCAACCGACAGCGAAAGCTTCTGACCCTGAACCTGAATCCCGTATCCGACGCCGTAAATCTCCAGGCCTCTCTCGTAACCGTTGAGACACCCTTCGAGCATATTGGCAATCAGCGCCCGCGTCGTTCCGTGCAGCATCCGCGACAGGCGGTCGTTACTTTTTCTCTGAACGGTAATCACCTTCGCGTCCTGATCGTAGTCCAGGCCAATCTCGGGGCGATGCGTCCACGAAAGTTTACCTTTAGGCCCATCGGTGCTCACGTTGCGTCCTTCAATGACGACTTTGACGCCGCTGGGCACAGATATCGGTTTATTTCCTATACGCGACATATTTTTTCCACGAATTACACGAATTGAAACGCATTACACAAATTTCAAAAATAGATACATTCGTGTAATTCATTCTTATTCGTGCAACTCGTTCCTATTCGTGTAATTCGTGTTAACAGACGGTGCAGATGACTTCTCCGCCGACATTTTCTTCACGGCATCGGCGGTCCGACAGAACGCCTTTGCTGGTAGAGACGATTGCCACTCCAAGCCCGTCCATCGGTTGCGGCACGTCCGTCGCTCCGCTATAGATTCTCTGTCCCGGCCTGGAGGTTCGCTTCAATTCCGTTATTATTTGCTCGCCGTTCGGCCCGTAACGCAGGTACACCCTCATCAACTTATCCTTCGGGTTACCGCTGTCGTCGCCGACTGTAGCGTAATCTTCGATATAACCTTCTTCCTTCAGCACTTTCGCGACGCCTTCGCAGATTTTGCTTGGGCGGATATTGACGGCTTCATGCCCTGAACGAGCGGCATTACGGATTCGCGTCAGCATGTCGGCAATGGGATCAGATAGACTCATAATTCACCAACTCGCCTTTCTCATCCCCGGAACCTTTCCTTCGTTGGCAAGTTTACGAAGGCAGATTCGGCAGATTCTGAATTTCCTGTACACGCCTCTCGGACGCCCGCACATCTGGCAACGACGCTGAATACGCGTCGAAAACTTCGGCGGCCTCTTGCTCTTTGCTATCTGTGCCTGTGTTGCCATTAGTTCCTCTTATGTTCTGAACGGCATACCAAGGAGCAACAATAACCTGCGGGCCTGTTCGTCAGTACCGGCAGTGGTTACAATCGCAATGTTCATGCCTTGAGTGGCCTGTACCTTATCCGGATTAATCTCCGGGAAAACGGTCTGTTCAGTCAGACCCATATTATAATTACCCTTCCCGTCGAACCCGCCTGCCGGCAGGCCGCGAAAGTCCTTCACTCGCGGTATGGCTATGCTTATCAGTCGATCGAGAAATTCGTACATCTGACGCCCACGAAGCGTAACCTTCACGCCTATCTTCATGCCCTTACGGAGCTTGAAGTTGGAAACACTCCTGCGAGCCTGTGTTATGACCGGTTTCTGACCGGCGATTAACGCCAGTTCCGCCGAAGCCGGCTCGAGACAGGCTTCGCTTTCAACGGCCTTTTTACCAAGACCCATCGAAATGACGATCTTCTCCAGTTTGGGAATCGCCATGCGATTCTTAAGACTGAACTCCTTCGCCAAAACTGGAGCCACTTCGGTTTTATATTGTTCAAGAAGACGCACAACCATTGTTCAAAGCACCTTTAAGACTTCTTCTTTCCGATTGCACCAAGCGATTGACCCGACTTTTTGGCGAATCGCTCCTTAATACCGTTAGAATCGACCCGAAACCCCACCCGCGTCGGCTGGGATGTCTTCGGGTCCACCGGCAGGACATTTGAGATGTCTATTGGCATCTCTTTCTGTATTCTTCCGCCCTGCGGATGCTGCTTCGAGGGGCGAAGGTGACGATAGACGCGATTGACGCCCGCCACGAGGACTTTTTCCCTTTGGGGATAAATCACCAGCACCTCACCGGTCTTTCCCTTATCGTCCCCGGCAATGACTGCCACCGTATCACCTTTTTTCACATGCCTGGCCATTCTTTTAGACCACCTCGCTTGCCAGTGAAATTATTTTCATGAAATTCTTTTCCCGCAGTTCTCTCGCAACAGCGCCGAATATTCTCGTTCCCCTGGGGTTCCCCTGTTCGTCGATAATAACGGCAGCGTTTCGGTCGAAACGGACGTAAGAACCGTCGCGTCTGCGAATAGGAAAAGCCGTTCGCACAATCACGCATCGGACAATGTCGCTTTTTTTGACCACTCCACCGGCGGCTGCTTTCTTGACGGTGCAGACGATTACGTCGCCTACCCCGGCCTTGCGACGAGTGTACTGCCCGCGTGCGGTCGAACCGCCAAGCACCTTGATACAAAGGGCGCGTTTTGCGCCGGTGTTGTCGGCTATATCGATTTTTGTTTCCTGTTGAATCACTTCTCAGTCGCTTCCTCGGTAACGGCGGCGTCGCCAGTGACGTTCCTTCTGGTAACCCGAACAAGTCGCCATGACTTGCTCTTGCTGATCGGGCGCGATTGGGACAGTTCAATCGTATCGCCCACGCGGGCCTCTTCGCGAGCATCGTGAACAAGCATCCTCCGCCGATGGCGAACATATTTACCGTACAGCGGGTGCTTCGTAAGCCTGTTGACTACAACGCGAACCGTTTTTCGCCCGGAAATCGAATCGACCACTCCGGTCAATGTAACCTTCTGTGGTTCCGACGATTTTTGGGCATCTTTTACAACCATTTGCTTCTCTTTCCGTGTTATGATTTCCTGCCCGCATCCCCGGACAACTGACGTTCACGCCGGATTGTCATAACCCGCGCGATGTCACGCTTGGCCTTGGCGAGCATCGAAGGATCTTCCAGCTTCTCCGTAACCGCTTGTGCGCGCAGATCGAACAGATGCCTGTGCAGGCGGTCCAGTTCGGACTGGACTTCCTCGTCTGAAAAATGTCTTATCTCTTCAACTTTCATGTAACCGTAAAATCCGTCTTTTATCCGTGCATTCTCTTGGCCAACCGGCACCGCACCGGCATCTTGCAGGCGATTCTGCGAAGAGCGGCCTTGGCGGTATCGGCTTCCGTACCGGAAATTTCAAAAAGCATCGTTCCGGGCTTGACCGGAGCGACCCACATTTCAGGTTCGCCTTTTCCTTTACCCATTCGTGTTTCCAGAGGCTTGGACGAAACAGACTTATCGGGGAAGATTCGGATATACACCCGACCTTCACGATGCAGAAAGTGCGTCGCCGCTACTCGACCGGCTTCAATCTGCCTGGCGGTAATCCACCCCGCCTCCAGAGTCTGCAGCCCGAAATCGCCGTAGGATACCCTGTTTCCGCGTGTGGCGTTACCGCGAACACGTCCACGCTGCATCTTGCGATGCTTCACTCTTTTGGGCATCAGTGCCATTTACTTGCCTTCCTCTGTAGTTTCAGCAGGGGCGTCCTGCTTTGGCGCTTGGGTTTCGGGTGGTTTCTGTTCCGTTACGGGTGCTGCTGTCGCCTGCGGCCTCGGACCACCCCGGGGCCTGCCGCCGCCGGACTGAGGACGACGTGGCGGACGACTGTGTTGCGACGGGCCGGGGCGAGAAATCTTCTCTGAATGATCATCGGCGCCGAATTTCCCGCGATAAATCCAAACCTTCACGCCGAGCGCGCCGTAGGTGGCGAAACACTCGGCGAAACCATAATCAACATCCGCATCCAGCGTGTGCAACGGGATGGACCCCAAAATCGTCTTGACGGTCCGGCTCATTTCCGCTCCACCAAGACGACCGCCGATCTGTATCTTCACGCCCTTGGCGCCGGCCTGCATAATCGTCTCGCATCGCTGCTTGATTGCTCGTCTGAAACTGGCGCGTCGCTTGAGTTGTTCAGCCACAGCTCCCGCTGCCAGTTGCGCGTCCAGGTCCGGGTGAGTAATCTCCAGGACATTGACGTTAACTCGCCGGTCCGACAGGTCTTCCAGCGCTTCTTTGAGTTTTTCAACCTCGGCTCCGCGAGGACCGATAACCAGTCCGGGTCTGGCGGTTTTGAGAGTAACCTTGACCTCTTCGCGGGTGCGCTCGATTTCAATACTGCTTATTCCGGCGTAGGGAGGCTGACGGTTCAGGCGGTTCTCGACGAACTCCCTGATTTTCCAGTCCTCGACCAGGAACTCACCGTAATTACTTTTAGGCGCAAACCATCGGCTTGCCCACCCTCGGGTGATTCCGGTTCGAAAACCAATTGGCGAAACTTTCTGGCCCATAATTCCTTATTCCTGACGCTATCTCGATTCGACCACAATGGTTATATGACTATTTCGCTTCATAATCGGGAAAGCACGTCCACGATCCTTCGGGCGCCAACGTTTCATTGTCGGAGCCTGATTCACAAACGCCTGCTCGACGTAGAGCGATTCGGTATTGGCCTCGGCTTCGTCGGCGTTCGCTACGGCGCTGGCGAGTATCTTCCGAACAAACGCCGCTCCGCGATGCGGCGTGAACTTCAATATATTCAGCGCCTCTTCCACGTCTCGACCACGAATCAAATTCACTATCGGTTGAATTTTCGTCGGACTGATCCGGGCAAACCTATGTGTCGCTTTCCAGGACATATCAATAATATCTTTCATCGGGGTCTTCGCGTTTTACTTACTTGCGTTTCGCCGCCGTGTGTCCACGGAACATTCGCGTCGGAGAAAACTCTCCTAACTTATGTCCCACCATATCTTCTGTAACAAAAACGGAATGGAAAATCTTTCCGTTATGCACGTTGAACGTGTGCCCGACAAATTCCGGTACGATCGTACAGGCCCGCGCCCACGTCTTGATCGGTTCGCGAGAACCGCTCTGCTTCTGCCGCTGAATCTTGCGGAAGAGTTTTTCATCCACATACGGCCCTTTTTTAAGACTTCTAGGCATTATTTATTCCCAACACCGTAACACGGGCGTCTCGTCCGTGAAATCAAACTCATGGCCGAGACGGCCATGCTACTTTATAGTTTCACCAGTCCGTAGCGTTTGCTTCGGCGGCGACGAATAATCAGTTTGTTCGACGTCTTCTTTTTCTTTCGCGTCCTACCGCCTTTTGCCAGTTTTCCGGTCGGGCTGCATGGATGTCGTCCGCCACCGCTTCTGCCTTCGCCGCCGCCCATCGGGTGGGCTACGGGGTTCATTGCGACGCCGCGAACGTGAGGCCTGCGCCCCCTATGACGCTTCCTGCCGGCCTTTCCAAGCTTGACGTTTTGATGGTCAAGATTGCCCAATTGACCTACCGTCGCCCGGCAACGTGCATCGACCATACGCATCTCGCCGCTCGGAAGGAGCAAATGCGCCCACTTTCCTTCCTTGGCCATTAGTTTGGCCGATCCGCCGGCGGTTCGTACCAACTTCCCGCCCTGGCCGGGTGTCATCTCGATATTGTGTATGGTCAATCCGGTGGGGATATTCGTCAAAGGCAAACAATTTCCAAGTCTCGGTTCAGCCTCATCGCCGGAATAAACTTTCTGTCCCGCCTTCAGGCCTACCGGGGCGAGGATATATCGTTTTTCGCCGTCGGCGTAGTTTATCAAGGCGATGTTACAGGTGCGATTCGGGTCGTATTCGATGGTCGCGACTGACCCTTCGACCCCGTCCTTGTTGCGTTTGAAGTCGATAACGCGGTACATCCGCTTGGCTCCACCACCACGGCACCGGCTGGTGATTACGCCATGATGGTTACGCCCGCCGGTCTTCTTGAGAGGACGCAAAAGCGACTTGGTGGGCGCGTCGCCGGTCAACTCCTCGCGGATATTGACGCTGGCGTTACGCCTGCCTGCCGATGTCGGTTTGTACACCTTAATTGCCATTATTAGCCCTAAAACAGATCAATGTGATGGTCCGGATGCAGAACAACCACTGCTTTTTTCCAGTGACTGGTCGTGCCCCGCTTGTACCCGACCCGTCGCGGTTTGCCGCGACGATTGGCCGAACGAACCGTCAGAACCTTCACGTTGTAAATTTTCTCAATAGCCTGCTTTATCTGCGTCTTGTTCGCTTCAGGGTGAACCTGAAAGGCATAAGCGTTCCGCGTTTCAGACTGGAACGTGCCCTTCTCAGTTACCAGCGGGCGAACTATCGTATTGTAAATATCGTTTTTCATCTTTAATTACTTACGCCGACTTGTTGATTAACATTTCCATCGCCTCGCGAGTCATCAGCATCTTCTGACGAGTGGCTACATCGAACGCATTCAAATCATCCACCGGACAAACGGTAATATCTGGGATATTACGAGCACTCTTGTAGAGAACATCGTCGTACCCAGCCGGTGCCAGCAGGCAGGAACGGTTTATTTTCAAGTTGGTCAGTACGTCGGCGACGGATTTCGTTTTCGGCTCCGTCAGCGACAGCCCTTCGACTACTACAAGATCGTTTCCGAGGATTTTTGCGAGGATGGCGGAATTCAGCGCGCCTCGACGCATTTTCTTCGGTAAGGTCTTTCGGTAACTGTGGGGTGTTTTAGCAAAGGTCATTCCACCACCACGGACTTTTCCGGTCCGGACCGGACCTCGGCGTGCATTGCCGGTACCCTTCTGGCGGAAGATTTTACGGGTGGAACCTTCAACCTGCCCACGCCCCTTGGTTGAGGCGCTGCCCTGGCGACGGTTGGCATGATAGGCGACGACCGCCTGCTTCAGCAAGGCGACGTTGACAGCCTTACCGAAACGCTCATCGTCAATCTTCAGCGTTTCCGTCTGCTCGCCGGCTATGTTGTACACTGGAACTTCCAACATCTCTTTCTTCCGATACTTTATTTATCCCTGGCAGTTCGGGATTTTTTGATAAACAAGTACCCGCCGTTGGGGCCCGGAAGGGCTCCCTTAATCAGCAGGAGGTTATTTTCAGCGTCTATGCCCACCAGTCGATGATTCCTGCTGGTGTTACGGGCGGCGCCCATGTGCCCGGCCATTTTCTTGCCTTTTTTTATGTTTCCGCCATGCCCCAGGTCAGTACCGTGCCCGCCGATTGAACCGGGGCTACGGTGCTTGCGTTCGACGCCGTGACTGGCGAGCTGACCCTTGAATCCGTGACGTTTTACCCCGCCGGCAAAACCTTTACCCTTGGTCGTTCCGGTTACATCCACAAAGTTCACGCCATCGAAGAGATCGACCGTTAATGTCGCTCCGACATCGGCATCGGCCTGCACGTCGGGGACGCGAACTTCGCGGACGATTTTTTTCGGTGCGGTTTTTGCCTGTCCGGCGTGCCCGATTGCGGGTTTGGAGGCACGTCGGGTCTTGACGTCCTCGAATCCGATTTGAACGGCATCATATCCGTCCTTTTCGTCGGTTTTTTTTACCTGCATGACAACACACGGACCGGCGAGAACGACGGTTACGGGGCAGACGACGCCGTTATCGGCGAACACCTGCGTCATACCAACTTTTTTACCAATCAATGCCGGATACATTTTATTCCGTGCTTTCCATCTGAAAGGGTTTTGGCTTTTAGACCATGAGGCACAGATCCAAACCCGAATAATACTTTACGAACCTACGCCTTTATCTTCACAAACACCCCTGCCGGTACCACCAGCCTGTTCAATGCTTCAATTGTGCGGACCGTCGGTTCGTATATATCGATAATCCGCTTATGCGTTCGCATCTCGAATTGTTCGCGGGACTTTTTATTCACATGCGGGCTGCGAAGCACCGTATATCGCTCGATCCGCGTCGGTAACGGAACAGGTCCGCATACCCGCGCTCCAGTCCTGCGGGCATGATCAACAATCTCGGCGGCCGAACCATCCAACGCCCGATGATCGTAGGCTTCCATCCTGATGCGAATCTTGTCCTGAACCATATCTACTTAGTGTCTCCATCTCACCGCTTTGTAACTAATTTCGTGCAGACAAGTTGCAAAGCCCTACTACTATACCTAATCATTTTTCGGTGTCAATTATAGAGGTGGAATTTTTTGTAAAATTATTTCTCGCCCCCATCTCATATCAACTTACCTGCTGCATCGGCCGGTACGATCTTATAAGAGACAGGTTCCATTGCATATGTTCCGCGTCCCTGGGTGAGGGATCGCAGGATGGTGGCATATCCGAACATTGCCGCTAAAGGCGCATGGGCAATGAGTTTACAGTAATTATCTCGCCGTTCCATAGTCTCAATTTCGCTCCGTCGGGCATTCAGGTCTCCGGTAACAGCGCCGAGGTAGGTCTCCGGAGTCATAATTTCCAGCCTCATTATCGGTTCAAGGAAAACGGGCGAGGCATTTTTGACTGCCTCGACAAACGCCATTGCACCGGCGCGATTGAAGGACATTTCAGATGAGTCCACCGGATGATGCTTACCGTCAAGAAGCGTAACGGTTATTCCCGTCATCGGATAACCGGCCAACGGTCCTCCGGTCGCCGCATCGATTACGCCTTCCCTGACGGAAGAAATATATTCCTTGGGGATCGTGCCGCCCTTGGTTTTATCGACGACGACGATGCTTCCTTCATCTTCGGATTTACCCTCGGCATCCTTCGGCGTCGGTTCGACTCGCAGCACGACCACTCCGTACTGCCCCCTTCCACCGGTCTGGCGGATGAACCTGCCCTCGGCTTCGGCGGCGACGGTAATCGTTTCCCTGTAGGCCACTCTTGGTTTCCCCACACGGATCTGAACGCTCATGTCGCGGACCAACTTGTTGCGAATGATCTCAAGATGTAATTCGCCCATTCCCGAAATCAGCATCTGCCCGGTCTCGCGGTCAACCTTTGTCCGGAAGGTCGGATCCTCCCGCCGCAACGTAGCCAGCGCCTCGCTGAGACGGTCTTTCCCGTCCGCTGATGTCGGTTCGATCGACATTGAAATCACCGGCTTGGGAAATTTTATCTTCTCAAGGATTATAGGTTCGTGCGAATCGCACAGGGTATCGCCGGTGAGGCTGGACTTGGGTCCGACAACTGCGACGATATCGCCGGCGATGGCATGATCGCGACGGATACGCTGCTTGGCGTGCATCTCCCATATACGTGAGATGATTTCTCTTTTCTGACGGATAGGGTTGAGCACTCGCGTACCGGCCTTGAGCGAACCGCTGTAAATACGAATATAGTACAGGTCCCCATGCAGGTCGGAGGCGACCTTGAACACGAGGGCGGAAAACGGTTCGCCAGGATCAGGCTTGCGCTCAATGACCTGCTCGGCTTCGGGATTTTCATGTCCACGAACAGGAGGAACGTCCAGCGGAGACGGAAGAAAATCGCAAATCGCATCCAGAAGGACGCGGACGCCCATGTGCTTCAACGCCGAGCCGCAAAGAACAGGATGAATCCTGTTGGAGATAACGGCCCTGCGAATCGCCGATTTAATGTCGGTTACGGAAATCGGTTCCTCGTGAACGTATTTTTCCATTAGCTCGTCGTCTGCTTCGGCAACGGCCTCTATCATATCGTGGCGTGCCTGCTCAACGGCATCGGCGTATTCGGGAGGGATTTCGCCGACCTTCAGGTCCATCGCGATATCGGCCTGTTCGTAGAAGAACGCCCGTTGCTCGATAAGGTCGATCTGTCCGGCGAATTCAGCAGCAGCGCCCATTGGGATTTGCAGCACTACCGGCGTCGCGCCGAGGCGGTCCTGAATCTCATGTACGACGGTCTCGAAATCCGCACCGGGGCGGTCCATCTTGTTGATGAAGCAGATTCTCGGTACGTTGTAACGCTGGGCCTGGTTCCATACGGTTTCACTCTGGGCTTCTACGCCGCCGACGGCACAGAAGACTGCAACGGCTCCGTCGAGAACCCGCAACGACCGTTCCACCTCGACGGTGAAATCGACGTGTCCGGGCGTGTCGATCAGATTGAGCGTATGGTCTTTCCACGAAAGGGTTGTCGCTGCCGACGTGATGGTGATACCACGGGCCTGTTCTTCGGCAAGGTAATCCATCACCGCAGTGCCGTCGTGGACTTCGCCTATCTTGTAACTTTTTCCGGCGAAGTACAGAATCCGTTCCGTAACGGTGGTTTTTCCCGCATCGATGTGCGCGGTAACACCGATATTGCGAACTTGTTGTAGTTTCTTTGCCATGTCAGAGTACACATATAAGCAAAGACCGCAGTGCTATCTCTGCGGTCTCCGGTGGTTATGTCGAGATTTTATCGTGCGAAGTGCGCGAAGGCCTTGTTCGCGTCGGCCATGCGGTGAACATTTTCCCGCGTGGTAATGGCCGATCCTTCCTTCTTGTATGCCGCCATTAGTTCCGACGCCAGTCGCTGCGATGTCGGCGACCCTTTACCGGCGCGAACCGCCTGGAGCAACCATCGTATCGCAAGCGAAAGTCGTCGC